>NZ_JBHXKE010000063.1:0-39615 GCF_042722765.1 Kitasatospora sp. NPDC058406 | reverse complement strand
GGCCCGGCCCGCACCGGCCGCCCCGGCATCTACTGCGGTCAGGCGTGCCGCCAGGCCGCCCTGCGCCGGCGCCGCCTGGCCGACCAGGCCCCGCGACTGCGCGAGGAGGCCCAGGAGCTGCTGGCGGGAATCGGCCCGGAACTGGCTACCACCGGGCAGCAGGGACTGGAGGCCCTGGACGGCGAGCAGCTCGCCCAGGTCGTCCGGCACGCCAGGGCCGCTCGCGAGCACCTGGCGGCCCTGTACGGGGCACTCGACGTCCTGCCCGACCGGACTCGGTCGCCGGGCCCGTCGCAGGCGGCGAGGCACCCGCTCCCGGGCCGCGCCCGGCCGGACGCGGGCCCCGGCCAGGCCCCGGCCAGCAGCCCGTCCCCGCCGACCTGATCGGCCTCTTCCCCCGCCCCGCGGCCACCAACGATTGACCCACCCACCGCCAGGCCGCCGAACAGTGGCCGGGACGGTCCACCGTGATCGGAAGGCAGCTCGCAGGACGAGCGCACGCGCAATGGCTGGTACTACTGGGGCATGCAGGAAGAGACAGCACGCTCCGCGATCGACACGTTCATCTCCGCGTTCAACGCCTCGGACGACAGCTATGTGACTGCCCTGCTCTCCCAGGCCCTGACCTCAGACGTGGTCTTCTGGGGGCCATTGGGTCGCAGCGAGGGAATCACGGCGGTCGAGCGTTTCGTGCTGGACATCCGGCGCCACCCGGCGGGGACCGGCACGATGGCACGCTGCTCGGAGGTGGACATGCCTGACGAGTGGGCCCGATACCAGTGGGTCTTCACCACGCCGGATGGAGGCCCCCGCCTGACGGGAACGGACGTCGTACATCTGCGGCGGAGCCTCATCGACCAGATCATCGTCTTCGCGGGCGAGATCAAACCGTCCGCCTCCTGAGTCGTCCCCCTGCCGCTGTCCTTCTAACGGGACGACAGCCGGGACAGCCCACACCTGGCGGTCGTCGACACCGGCCGGCAGCCACCACCCGAGCAGCAGCCGCGGCCACGCCCCCACCCTGTCGCACCCACCTGTCGTGCCCGAACCACACACAGGGGATCAGGGGTATCCGCCCACGTCATGGCACGCGACACCACCCCGGACAGCGGGACGCGACAGGCAACGACAGCCCCACCGGCCGTCCAGGGCGGCGCCTGGACGTCCTCCAGGGCGGCCTGACAGCCACCCAGCCAGGACAGCGGCGCCCGACAGCCCGGGGCGGGGGCGCAGCACGGCGGGCACGGCCACCAGGGACGGCGGGCCCGGCGGCGGCCAGGACCGGCCGGCCCGGGTGATTGCCGCGCACACCCAGACCGAAGCAGGACGGACGCCGAGCGAGCCGGGCCGCCGGAGCACAGCAGCCGGGCCTCCACGAGCCGGTCAGGCCAGCGACGCAGCAAGGCCGCAACCCGGCCCAGACGGCGGCACAGCAACCTCAACGACGGCCCGGCCAGCCGAACCACGGCGCAGCCCCGGCCAGGAGACAGCCCGGCGCAGGTCCGGCCGACGCGGGCCGGCAGGCGACGGCCCGATCAGTACAGCTTGTTCACCGCCGCCTTCACCGTCTCCTTGAAGGCGGGGACGTCGGGCTGGGTCCAGTTGCTCTCCCACTCGACGAGGACCACGGTATTGCCGTCCCGGCCCACGCCGTAGAGGTAGTTGCGGTAGCCCTGCCAGTAGGGGACATAGGCGATGTGCACGCCGCCCGCGGTCGCCCCCTCCTCGACCGCGATCGACCCGTGGTCGTACCCGGTCACGATGTCACCCGTGTTTCCGGCGCGCGTACGGTCGACACAGCCCTCGTAGTGCTGCCGGACCGACCCGGCCAGGGCGACCGCCTCGGCCTCGGTCGGCAGGACGACGGCGTGCTCGTAGACCGAGGCCGTCTCCGAGGTGTTGAACCCGGCGCTCCAGACGCTCTCCACCGGGATGTCGTTGGTGTTGTACTGCCAGAAACAGGGGCCCGTGATGTTCCACCCGGGCTCGTCGTACGCCCCGCCCATCCAGGGCAGCGAGTCCGGCGGCAGGTCAGCGATGTCGATCATCCCCGGCTGCGCCGACGTGTCGGCGGGCGTCGCGCCCGCCACCGGCGCCGCCGCCGCGACCGCCAGCAGGGCGACGCCCGCCCCGCGCGCCCACGTACGAATCCCCGACCTCATCCGTCCACCTCCGTGTGTACAGCTGCGGAAAGACCCCCGCCCGATCGGGACCGGGGCACCCGTCCAGCATGCGAAACCCCGCCCGACGGGGAGGGGCGAGCACGAACGGTGTCCTGAATCCCCCGTCCTGAGCACAGGATCTGACCGAAAAGACCACGTCGGCTTCTTGGCCGGGCACCCCGAAGCGGGATCGCGGCATGATGGGCGGCATGACCGATCAGACGGACGAGTGGGTCACCCTCTTCTCCTACGAGAGCCTCCCCCGCTGCCCGAAGCCGGCGCGGCTGACGGCGGATTGACTGCGCGACCTCGGCATCGACTGGATGCCGTTCCGCCCGGACGAGATCAGGATCGACCTGGCCTGCGGGGTCGGCCGGAACGGGCGGGCGTGCGGCTGGACCGCACTGTAGAACCGGGCCAGAGCGCTATCGCCCCGGCGCAGCGCACGAACAGGCGTTCAATCGGTTCCTGGCACAGCGCAGCGGGTCAGGAGGTGGCGCGTGCCGCGCGCCTTGACTGTCAGCTGCCGGACACCGGTCCGAAGCGGTGGCCATCTTGCAACTGCCCGAGCAGTCAGACGCGTCGATTCCCCTGCGCACGCGAGCCGCGAGCCTGCGTGTGCGACAGCGTGATCCGGCGCCGCGTGGGATCGACGTCGATGATCTTCACGATGAGCCTGTCACCGACCTGAACGGCGTCCTCGGGCCGGTCTACATGTGGCTCCGCGAGTTCGGTGTTGTGCACCAACCCTTCGAAGCCGTCCGCCCGGTCCTCGATGCGGACGAAGGCACCGAACGACACGAGCTTGGTGACTTCTCCGGTGACGATCCGGCCTACCTGCTGCACGATCTGCGGCATCGGGTCTTCCTGCAGTGCTTTGAGGGACAGCGGTACCCGTTCCCGCACAAGGTCGACGTCGAGGATCTCCGCCGTGATCTGCTGGCCGACCGCGACGGTAGCGGAGGGGTGACCGATGGGGCGCCAGGACAGTTCGGGAATGTTGATCATCGCGGTGAATCCTCCGATGTCGACGAACGTGACGCCGAAGCTCGCGATCTCGGTGACGGTGCCGGTCACACTCTGGCCGCGGCGCAGGGTCTTCAGGAAGGCCCAGTCCCGGTCGCTCGGGGTCGGCTCCGTGCGCCACCGGGCGCGCAGGACACCGTCCCCGTCGGGCAGCACAGCCGTGAACAGGGGACTGCGCCCATCGACGTCCATCGGCAGGACGGCAGCGGCACGTGCGCCGCGGACCTGGGCGGCCAGGGCCGTGAACTCGGTCTCGTCGGCGACCGTGCTGGTGATCCGGCCGTCCTGGTCCTCCCACACGAATTCGGCCAGGCCCTCCTCCGGGAGGCCGGCCAGGACCGCGGCTACATCGGTGGACAGGTCTGGCCAGACGGCGAGGCGGGCCCGCGGGGCCAGCCGGGCGCGCACCACATCGAACGTGCCGTCACCGAGCCGGTGCCAGCGGGAGGCATTGTCGACGTGTGTCTCCTCTAGGAGCGCCGCCTCGCGCATCGCCACGCACCAGCGCACACGCGCCCAGAAGACGTCGTCGGCGGGGCGCTGCTCACCCGGCTCGTCGAAATGCGCCTCGTACGGGGAAGCGTCCAGCGGTTCGGGGAAGAGGCCCAGTTCGCGGGTGCGCGCCAGCGCCGCCTCGCACGGCACGTTGCTGCCCACGTACACGTACTGGTCCCATCCAACGTGCACGGCGAAGGCGTCCTCGACCTCCAGGCGGCACCAGACGCTGCCGTCGCGCAGCATCGCCCGCACCAACTCCAGGCCGAGCGCGACCGATACCTGCGCCCCGTCGTGGAAGCCGGTCAGGTCGGACGGGAAGAGTCCTGCGAGACCGCCGTCCTCGACCTCCGGCTCCAAGCCGAAGTGTACGACCCCGAGCGCGGCCTGAGGCTCGCGGACAGCAAGGTGCCGCACACCGGTGTCCTCGGCGAAGGCGGCAACCGCCTCAAGGTAGGCGGCCTCAACGGGCCCGTGGTCGCTGACCGTCTCCTCCGCCCCCGTGTAGTAACCCCGCTCGTCGCGGTCCGCGGGGTCGTACTTGGTGATCCGGTACACGTAACGCAGCACGTCACTGCCCCACAGCAGCCGAGGACAATACCGCGGCCCGGCCGCGGTCCAAGGCGTCCGCGCCACCGTCGGGGTGCGACAGGAACTGGTGACTTTGACGGTGAAAGCTCATCAGGCCATCCTGCCCGAGCCGACGGGCCGGACGCTCCCCCATATCCAACGCCCAGGGTGAACCACCATGTCCACACGGCCGGAGCGGGCGAACACGGCCGCGAGCAGCCGGCGCACGAGGGCCGAACGGGCCGGGGGGGGTAGCCGGCAACGGCCGGACGAAGCGCAAGCAGCAGACCGGCGGGCGGGAACAGCCGGAACGTGCGAGCGACCGAGCTCAGCCGGCGAACGCGCCCGGGAGCAGCAACGGCCGGGCGAGCCCGCTGGCGGCCGGACGGGCCGGGAGCAGCAGGAGCCGGAGCGGGCCGGGAGCTGGCGGCAACGGACGGGCCGGGCAGTGGCCGGAGCACGCAGCGAAACGAGACGGATCCGAGCAGGACAGCGGGCCGGCAGCCGACGAGCGAGCCGGGCCGACCCGACGTGGCACCGGCCTGCCACGACCCGGCTGACACCACGGACTCCGGCACGGGAGCGGCCGGGGCCTGGCGGCACCTCAGCGAGGGGGCTGGGGGTGTCGCCTGCGGCGGCACCGGTGGAGCGGGGCAGCGCGGCGGCGGGGCGCGGGAAGCCGGGCCGCCAGCCGGGACCGCCGGGCGCTGCGCAGCACCCCCACCCGCCGCGGCGAAGTGGATGCCCACCGGACCTGCCCCACGGCATCCGCGCCAGGAACGCGACACCGGCCACCGGGAACAGCACCACCGGAACCGCAGGCGTCCGCGGGCGGACCCCCGAGGCACCGCGGAACACGGGCGGACACCCGGACGCAGCCCCCGCCCACGGACCGGCCGCGCCTACCCCGGCCCGACCAGCCCGCACTCGTACGCGAAGATCACCGCCTGCACCCGGTCCCGCAGACCCAGCTTGGCCATGACCCGGCCGAGATGCTTCTTCACCGTGGGCTCCGCGAGGCCGAGGGCGGCGGCGAGTTCCGTGTTGGTCAGGCCGCGGGCGACCCCCAGCAGGACCTCCCGCTCGCGCGCGGTCAGCACGCGCAGCCGCTTCGCGTCGCCCCCGCCGCCGTCGTCCCCGGCGGCGGGGAGGCGGTGCGCGAAGCGGTCCAGCAGCCGCCGGGTCACCTGGGGGGAGACCACGGCGTCCCCCCGGGCCACGTCGCGGATCGCCCCCAGCAGCTCCTCCGGCCGGATGTTCTTCAGCAGGAAGCCGGAGGCCCCGGCACGCAGCGCCTCGAAGGCGTAGGCGTCCAGGTCGAAGGTCGTGAGCACCAGCACCCGCGTCCCGGGCACCTCGCGCAGCAGCCGCCGGGTCGCCTCGATGCCGTCGGTGCCCGGCATCCGCACGTCCATCAGCACCACGTCCGGCCGCAGCCGCCGCGCCAGCTCCACCGCCGCCGCCCCGTCGGCCGCCTCCCCGACCGGCTCCATGTCCGGCTCGGCGCGCAGGATCATGCCGAACGCCAGCCGCAGCAGTTCCTCGTCGTCCACCAGCAGCACCCGCACGCTCACGGCGCGTCCCCGGGATCAAGCCGTACGAAGACCCGCCAGCCGTCGCCCGGCCGCGGGCCCGCCTCCAACACCCCGCCGAAGGCCGCGGCGCGCTCCCGCATCCCCGTGAGACCCCGCCCGGACCCGGCGGATCCCGGCCGCCCGGTCGCTGCGGCCCGCCCGTCGTCGGTCACCTCGACCGTGACCGTCCCCGGCGCGCAGGACACCCGCACCTCGGCGCGCGCCCCCTCCGGCGCGTGGCGCAGCGTGTTGGTCAGCGACTCCTGGACGAGCCGGTGCACTGTCAGCTGCGCCGCGGCCGGCACCCCGGCGGCCTCGCCGTCCACCCGCAGCCGGGTCACGAGGCCCGCCGCCTCCATCCGCTCGCACAGCGCCCCGAGCTGCGCGATCCCCGGTGGCGACCGCCGGTCGTCCCTGGGCCCCGCGTCGGTACCGGCGTCCTGGAGCAGGCCCAGCGCCCGCCGCATGTCGGTCAGCGCCTGCCGCCCGGTCTCCGCGATCCGGGCCGTCACGGCGGAGGAGTCGGCCGGCCGCGCGTGCCCGAGCGCGTCCGCCAGCGCCACCACCACCGACAGGCCGTGCGTCACGCTGTCGTGCAACTCCCGCGCGATCCGGGCGCGTTCCTCCTCCACCGCCCGACGCTCCCGCTCGTCGCGGTCCCGTTCCAGCCGAGCCAGCCGCTCCGCCCGCGCGGCCCGCCGGATCCGGGCGTTCGCCCCGAGCAGCGCGCTCGCGGCGACCGCCGCCGTCATCGCGGCGGCCGAGGCGAGGAACCGGCCCTCGGGCGCCCAGCGCGCCGCCGCCAGCACCGCCCCGGCCACCGCCACCAGACCCGCCGCCCAGGCCGACCGGTGCGGCGCCCGCGCGGTCACCGTCCCGAGGGCGACCAGCAACGCCGCGTCGGCCGGCAGCTGAACACCCAGCAGCCACTGCACGAGCGCCGCGGCGGCGATCACGCCGAACGCGGACCGGGGCGCCCGCCGCCGCCACACCAACGGCAGCACCAGAGCGGTCTGCAGCGCGAAGCCCGTACCGTCCGCCACCCGCCCCGGCCCGAGCGTCACCAGGAACAGGGCCGCCGCGAGCGCGGCGTCCGCCACCAGGGGCGGCACCCGCCCCGGCAGCCGGGCGAGGGCGCCCGGCGGGCCCGTCCGTACCGCGCCGGTCCCGGTCATCGTGTCCGTCCTCGCGTCCGCGTCGTCCGGCGTCCTCGCCGGAGCCCCACGGTAGGGCCCCCGCGCCCGCGAAGGCGTCCGCCCACCGGCGGAGACCGGGGAGACCCCGGGCCACCGGGGTCTCCTCCGCGTGGAGGAGCGGTCGCGCCCTGGGGCGACCCGCGCCCACCAACGGGATCGTCCCCCGGCAGGGCGCCCCGCACCCTCGGCGGCGAAACCATGGTGGCGACCCCGCAGCCGTACCCGCCCGAGGAGCCTGCCCATGCCCCCGACCCGCCGCGCCCTGCTCGGCACGCTCGGCGCCGCCGTGCTCGCCACCGTGGCCGCCGCCCCCGCCCCGGGAAACCGCCCCGCCGCCCCGGCCGGGGGACACGGCCCCGCGCACGCCCCCGGCACCCCCGTCCCGCTGCGGCTGCCCGCGCCCACCGGGCCCTGGCCCGTCGGCACCGTCGCGCTGCACCTGGTCGACGACAGCCGCCCCGATCCCTTCCTCCCCGCCAAGCCCTACCGGGAGCTC
Organism: Kitasatospora sp. NPDC058406; assembly: GCF_042722765.1. Classification (NCBI taxonomy): domain Bacteria; kingdom Bacillati; phylum Actinomycetota; class Actinomycetes; order Kitasatosporales; family Streptomycetaceae; genus Kitasatospora; species Kitasatospora sp. NPDC058406. The sequence continues at coordinate 32,096 of NZ_JBHXKE010000063.1, read as the reverse complement.
ATGGCCGGCCTCTGGTACCCGGCGGAACCCGGGGCAAGCCACCCGACAGCCCCCTGGCTGCCCCCGGCCGCGGCGGCCGACTGGGACGCGCACTCCGCACCGGCCCTCGGTGTCCCCGCCGGCGCCGCCGACTGGCGGGGGATCAGGACCCACGCCCGCACCGGCGCGCCCGTCGCCCGCCGTGCCGGCCGGCTGCCCGTGGTGCTGTTCTCCTCCGGCGACGGCGGCTCGCGCGCCCTCGGCACCACCCTGGTCGAGGAGCTGGCGAGCCGCGGCCACCTCGTCGTCACCCTCGACTCCACGTACGAGGCCGAACAGGTCGAGTTCCCCGGCGGCCGGGTCGAACGCGCCCTCCCGCTCCCCGACGACCTCACCCCGGAGGTCATCGCCGCCCTCCTCGCCGGGCACTCCCGGGCCCGCCTCGCCGACGCCCGCTTCGTCCTCGGCGCACTCGACCGACTCGCCCGCGGGGACCGCCCCGACACCGGCACCGACCCGCTCCCGGACGGGCTCGCCAAAGCTGCCGACCCGGCCAGGACCGGCGTGCTCGGGCAGTCCCTCGGCGGCTCCGTCGCCGCCCAGCTCGCCCACGACGAGCCCCGCGTCCGCGCGGCGGCCGACCTCGACGGCGCCCTCCTCGGACCCGTCGCCGACAGCGGCCTCGCCAAGCCCTTCCTGCTGATGGCCTCCGGTACGAAGACCCTGCGCACCGAACCGAGCTGGGCCTCCTGCTGGGCGGCGTCCACCGGCCCCCGGCACGCTCTGCGGCTGCGAAACGCCGCCCACGGCTCGTACACCGACCTCCAGGTCCTCCTGCCCCAGCTCGTCCGCCGCCTGCCGGTCCCCGACACAGCCGGACTCATCGGCACCGTCGACCCCCGGCGCTCCCTGGCCGCCCAGCGCACCGCCGTCGCCGCCTTCTTCGCGCGGTACCTGACAGGGCGGCCCACCGGCTTCCTCGACCGGCCCGGCGACCACTGGCCGGAGCTGGAGGTACTGCGCTGAACCGGCCCGCCCGACACCCCTCGTGGCGCCGGACGGCACGGCCGTCCGGCCAGTAGCGTGGCGGACGCGGGGCGGGCCCGGACACGGAGCCGGCACGACCGGAGAACGGACGGACCCCCTGTGCCTTCCCGCAAACGGGCGGCAGCCGGATCCGGGAACGGGCAAGCGCAGCCGGCGAACGGGGGCCGGGAGCACCAACGACCGGGACAACCTGCAGGCGCTTCTGCACCACGCTGCGCACGGCGTCGCCCGCCAGCGCGGTGTGAAGGAGGTGAGCAGCTGCTACCGCTGGCACAACAAGCACTTCGTCCGCATCGCCCGCGTTCTCGGACTCACCCCGCCCCGGCGGGCGACCCCGGTGGTGGGGATGACCGACTGTCGGCTCGGCGACGCAGGCCGGACGGTGGGACGAGGTGATCCCGCTCCTGGACGCGGCGGCGGCCGCCCAGCTGGAAGCCGTCGTGCAGTCCACCGCGACCCCGCGCAGTCCCCGCTCCGGCAGCCGGTTCGCGATCGTGTGCGCGGCGACCTGCCGCGCGAGCTCATCCTGCTCGCCGACGAACGTTGCGCAGGCGGCTTGAGCAGCAGATGCTCCCATGTGTCGAGGGTGATGACCGTGCCGGTCACGATCGCGTCGGGGACGAACAGGGTCACCGTGACGTCAGCCTCGGTGTACTGCACGCCAAAGTGCAGGAGTTCGAGGCGGGGTGCCGGGCTCCGCGGTTCGGTCAGCGGTGCGTCACGGTGTGGCATGAGGGCCTTTCTGGCGCCGGGGTAGATGTCGCAATCCACACCTGGCCAGAAGGCCCTCACTCGTTTCAAGACCACCGACCCGTGAACCCTGTCACCGACGTCCGTGGTCACTACACCGGGCCCTGGGCGTGCCCGGGGCGCAGGCCCGCGATCACCTGGAGCAGGCGGCTCACGGTCGCGTCGGCGTCGGTGCGGTGCACGGCCCGGACGGTGGTCCGCAGATCGCCGGTGTCGCCCAGCAAGGGAAGGAGCGCCACCTCGTCGGTGAGCTGCCGGGCCCCCGCGGGCAGCAGGCTGACGCACCACCCGGCGGCGACGTGGCTGAGCAGGCCGCTGAGGTCGTCGGCCAGGACGGTGCCCCGGGGGGTGAAGCCGGCCCGGTGGCAGGCCAGGTGGACCTGCTCGGCCAGCACCGGCAGGGCGGTGGGGTCGGGCAGTGCGAAGTCCTCGTCGCGGAGCCGGTCCAGTGAGATCCCGCCGGTGTCGGCGAGGCGGTGGCCGCGGGGGACGGCAGCCTCGATCCGCTCGGTGGCCACGACGGCGCTGACCAGGTCGGCGGAGAGCCGGGCCGGGTCGCGCAGGAAGCCGAGGTCGAGCGCACCCGTCCGCACCTGGTCGGCCACCGCCGCCGAGGAGCCGTGCCGCAGGTGGATGCGCAGCCCCGGGAGCTCCTCGGCGGCGGCGCGCAGCACCGCCGGGAGGTAGAGGTGGCTGAGCAGGCTGACGTAGCCGACCAGGAGGTCGCCCTCGACGCCGTCGGCGACCCGGCGGGCGCGGGCGACCGCGGCGCCCTGTAGGTCGAGCAGCCGCTGCGCGTCGGCGGCGAACACCCGCCCGGCGGCGGTCGGCCGGGCCCCGCCGGGGCCGCGGTCCAGCAGGCGGACGCCGAGCATCCGCTCCAGGCGCTGGATCGACTGGCTGAGCGGTGGCTGGCTCATGCCGAGGAGCTCGGCGGCCCGTCCGAAGTGCCCTTCCCGGGCCACGGTGAGGAACTGCTCCATCAGCCGCCGGGACAGTGCAATATCGTCAGCCCTATCGTTCATGCCGCAATCATATATTGGACAGACCTAGCCGGGCGGGTGTGGAGTGGATCGTGCACGGCCCGTGGGACACCGCCGCAGTCCGACCCTGTTCGGTCCTGTCGGCTTGCCGCCCCATCGGGCGGCCCGTCCCTTGGAATGTGTTCCGGGGACGGACCGGGGCCGGGCTCTCCTGTCCTTCTGATTCCTCTGGGGTGATCTTCATGGCGGTCGTGACGATCGTCGGGGCCGGTGTCATCGGCGTCTCGTGGGCACGGCTGTTCGGCAAGGCGGGCTGGGAGGTCCGGATCAGCGACCCGCGGCCCGACCTGGCCGAGGTGGTGGCCCGCGACCTGGCGGGCTTCGAGGTGACGGCGACCGACGACCTGGCCGCCGCGGCGGCCGGCGCCGACTTCGTCCAGGAGGCGGGGCCCGAACGCACCGACGTCAAGGAGCAGATGTTCGGCACGCTGGCCGCGCGCACGGCCGACGGCGTGGTGCTGGCCTCGTCCTCGTCCTCGCTGCTGCCCTCCGTGATCGTGAAGGGCAACCCGGCGGCGGACCGGATCGTGATCGGCCACCCGTTCAACCCGCCCGAGCTGATGCCGCTGGTGGAGGTGGTGCCCGGGCCGGAGACCTCCGCCGCGACGGTGGACCGGGCCGTGGAGGTGTACCGCGGGCTCGGCAAGCTGCCGATCCGGCTGAAGAAGGAGATCCCGGGCTTCGTCGGCAACCGCCTGCAGAAGGTCTTCAACGACCAGGCCATCTACCTGGTGCAGCAGGGCGTCATCGACGTGTCGGACCTCGACGACCTGGTCCGCGCCTCCCTCGGACTGCGCTGGGCCACCATCGGGCCGTTCGAGAGCGGCACCCTCGGCGGCGGACCGGCTGGCATGCGGCACCTGGTGGAGCACGTCGGGTCCCAGCTGACCTTCGAGATCGGCAGCCCCGACCCGGCCGGCATGGGCGAGGTCCTCGACGCGGTCGAAGCGGCCTACGGCACCGGTGAGCAGGCCTACCGGCGCCTCGCCGAACTCCGCGACCGGCGCACCAGGGCAGCCCTCGCCCCGCTGGACTGGCCCGAGCCCCCGACCGGCGCCACCGATGGAGGCCGGAAGTGACCGCGGCCGGAGCGGCCTCGAAGCGCCTGCTGGCGCTGCAGCTCGTCCCGGGCCGGGTGCTGGAGGTGGACACCGCCGACGGCCGGGTGCGCACCCTGGTCGAGGACGCCGGCAACTCCCCGGACGGCGTTGTCGCGGCGGACGGCGCCGTGTACTGGACCACGATGGGCGCGCCCGACGTCGACCCCGGCACCCCGGGCGAGGGCGGCTACGACTTCTCCCCCCGCAACGGCGGCGTCCATGCCTGGAGCCCGGGCGGCCCGCGGCGCGACCTGGTCCAGGCCGGGGCGATGACCACCGGCAAGCAGCTCACCTCCGACGGCGCGGGCGCCCTGTACTGGTGCGACCGCGAGGGCCACCGGATCAGCCGGGTGCGCACCGACGGCAGCGGCCTGATCGACCTCGTGGTGACGCCCGCCGCCGAAGGGATCATGGGCGAGTGCGTCGGCATCGCCGTCGACTCCGTCCGCGGCCACCTGTACTGGACCCAGAAGGGGCCCGCGAAGGGCGGCCGGGGCCGCATCCTGCGGGCCGGCCTGGATATCCCGGCCGGACAGAGCGCCGAGCACCGCACCGACATCGAGGTGCTCTGGGACCACCTGCCCGAGCCGATCGATCTGCACCTCGACGGCGACACCCTGTACTGGACCGACCGCGGCGCAGCCCCCGACGGCAACACCCTCAACCGGGCCCCGCTGCCCGGCCCCGGCGGGTCCGGGCAACGACCGCAGATCCTGGCGTCCGGCTTCGCCGAGGCGATCGGCCTTGCCGTCGACACCGCCGCCGGCCTCGCCTACGTAGCCGACCTCGGCGGGCACATCCGCGAGGTCCCGCTCCCGGACGGCCCCGCCGCGGGCCGCGCCCCGCGCGAGGTGGCCGCCCTCGGCACCCCGCTGACCGGACTGTGCCTGCCGTAACCGCGGCCGCATGCCCCCGCCCCCACCGTTTCCGGAAAGAAGCACAGAGCCATGGCCTTCGTCCTCCCCGACCGCATCGAGTCCCGCCCCGTCACCGTGATCGGCGCGGGCACCCTCGGCCGCCGCATCGCCCTGATGTTCGCCACCCGCGGCGGAGAGGTCCGGATCTTCGACCCCAACCGTGCCGTCGCCGAACAGGCCGTCGCCTACGTCGCCGAGCACGTCGGCGAGGTCGCCGCCACCGTCGGGGCCGGCCGGCCGGGCACCGCCGTGGCCCACGACGACCAGGCCGACGCCGTGGCGGACGCCTGGCTGGTCGTGGAGGCCGTGCCCGAGCACCTCGACCTGAAGAAGCGGGTCTTCGCCGACCTCGACCGGCAGGCCGCCTCCGACGCGATCCTGGCCAGCAACTCCTCGTCCTACCCGACCAGCCAGTTCATCGACGGCGTCACCCACGTCGAACGCGTCGTCAACATGCACTTCTACATGCCGCCCCAGCAGAACGCCGTCGACCTGATGTCTGACGGCCGGACCGACCCGGACGTGCTGTCCTTCCTCAAGCAGGAACTGCCGAAGTACGGGGTCTTCCCGTTCGAGGCCCACAAGGAGAGCACGGGCTTCATCTTCAACCGCGTCTGGGCCGCCATCAAGCGCGAGGCCCTGGCCGTGGTCGCCGAGGGCGTCTCCACCCCCCAGGACGTCGACCGGATGTGGCAGATCAACATGGGCCTGAAGGCCGGCCCGTTCCGGATGATGGACCAGGTCGGCCTCGACGTGGTACTCGACATCGAGAACCACTACGCCGCCGAGAACCCGCACCTGCCCGAGGGCCCGCGCAAGCTGCTCCGCAGCTACGTCGACGCAGGGCACCTCGGGCTGAAGACCGGCCGCGGCTTCTACGACGACTACCCCACCCCCGCCGCCTAGCGCGTATTTGGTCGTGATAGGCGTGACGGCGCGCGGTGCAGGCACGGGCCGCGCGGTGCGGTGCGGTGCGGTGCGCGCGGCCGCCCCGTGACCGGCCCGGTCTACCAGCGGGCCAGGTGCTCCCCCAGCGCCCGGCGCAACAGGGCGAGGGCCGCGTCGGCGCCGGGGCAGCGCAGGGGTTCGCCGCCGGCGGCGTCGGAGACGATGCTGCTGTCGATCAGGGCGGTCCAGGTGCCGCGCTGAACGTCGTACTCCTCGATCCAGCCGACCGGGCGGCCGGCTCGCTCGCTGGAGCTCCTGGTCCCGGGTCGGCGGACCGGGTGAGGTGGGCCAGGCCGTCGTCGAGCGGGCCAGGTCGGGGTCGCCGAGGCCTCGGGCGCCGGGATCGGCGGTGCGGCTTGGCGTCGGGCTGTGGTCGACCGCTATCTCCCCACCACCGCGCAGGGGTACATACTTGCCCCATGATCGACGTCCCCGGGGAACTGATAACCGCACTCGACGCCTTCGCGCGAACACTCAACGAAAGCGGCTACCCAGGCTGGGCCCGCAGGATGGAGCGCGGACGATCGAAGATCGCGGCGGGGGACGCTCAAGGACTGGATATCGTCCTGAACGCATACGGCGGCGCGGGGAGCCTCAACGACCTCCCGTTCACCGACGACCACCCCGTCAAGGTGTTGAGCGCCGAGGTGCGGCAGCGGTGCGCGGCCGTTCGCACCCAGTTGCACCGGAGCGAGCGGGCCGGGACCTGACGCCCTACCGCCACGCCGGCCCGAAGTCGTCACTGGGCCTGCCTGGCTGCGGCCGGTTCCCGGGGCTTCGCCTCGGGGGCTGAACAGGCAGAGCGGTCCCGTCCCGAACCGCGCAGAGCCTGCGCTGCGTACCGCGATCGCCGTGTCCCAGCGGCTCCCCAGCTCGCAAGTACGGGTCGAAGTCCGGGCTCCCAGTTCGAGCACCGAGGGCCGCCGGCGCTGACCACCGCATGGCACGCCTTCAGGCTCCGGAGTCCCTGCGGCCTCCACTCCCCCTGCTTCGCCGCACAACCTGGCCGACAACGCGGTCCTCGGCCGATCGCGTCCCGGGCCTTCACACAGCGAGGGTTCACGCCACGTTTCCTTAACGGACCTGACGGTCCACCGGCCACCGGTCTGCGCGCACCTCGCGGGTCGGCCTGCGTTGTGGACGATGGTGACGGCGAGGTGGCGCAGGTCATGGACGGTGCACCGCGGCGGGTGGGCGCGTCAGGGTCGCGGACGGCTGTGGCCGCTTTCATCGCGCTGCGGAGCCTGCTAGTCTCTTTCGAGTTGCAGTTGTGGTCCCATGGACTTTGTGTGCGCCTGCTGATGTGTCGCAGGCGCACCTTTTGTTTCCCGGCTCTTTTCCCGGGTGGGTGCTCATCCCGGCGACTCGGAGTCCGCACTGTGCGGGTTCCGGACGGCCCCTTGAAGGAGATTTCTCTATGGCTAATGGCACTGTGAAGTGGTTCAACTCGGAAAAGGGCTTCGGCTTCATCGAGCAGGAGGGCGGCGGTCCTGACGTGTTCGCCCACTACTCGAACATCAACGCCAACGGCTTCCGTGAGCTGCTCGAGGGCCAGAAGGTCGAGTTCGACGTCACGCAGGGCCAGAAGGGCCCGCAGGCCGAGAACATTCGTCCGCTGTAGTTTCTGCCACGGCACCCGCCCGGCAGCGAGGGGCCCGCACCGCATGCACGTGCGGTGCGGGACTCCACATGACGCCATGACACACCCCTGGCCGTTGAGTCCCCCTGCCGCCGGCCTGACGCACAGTGCGCGTCACAGCGATCTGGATCGTGCCGCGGTTCGCACACCTCCGCCCACATGAGGCGTCGTGCGACACCGATCACCTGCGCCGCACACGACCGGCGTCCTGCCGTCGCCTCCGCTTGATCCTCCCGGCCCGTCCCCTGAACCCTGCGCCGTCTGTGGCGTGGAACGTTCCGAGGACGTGCCGCCCGAGAAGGGTTCTTCGCATTCCCGTTCCTGCCCGCTTCTCCTCGCTCCGCCGCGCCGCCTCAGGGCTGGTCCTCGCTAGCGTCCCGCGCCGATTTCGCGGCGATCGCGCCAACTTCTCCTGGTCTCCGACGACCACTCAACCACCTGCTGCGCGAAGCCTGTTGGCGCGTCGATCGGCCGGGGTTCTCACCCATCACGCCTACGCGTTCCGGGTTCGTCTCGTCCGGGTGGTGATCGGCATGTCGACCGGCCACCGGGTCCACGCGCTGAGCCGGGAGAACACCACGCCGCTGGTGTCGGCGCCGGCAATTGCTCTGTCGGCGCTCTGACACCCGGATCCGGCGCTTCCCTTCCCCGCCCCAGAGACGCCTGCCGATCGCCCACGACCGACAGATGCCGACCCGCCGGTGCCTCACCTGCTGAGCCCCCGGCGCGGCACGCCTGACAACCGCAGCCGCTCATGCCCGCGCCCCGTACGACCGACCCGAGCAGGGAACTTCCTGATGCCGTTCGAGATCACGCACGCGACCGTCCCGGCGCCGGGCGGTGTCACCGAGGCCGTCGTCGTCACGGGGCCGACGTTCGTTCTGGTCCTGGACGGCGCCACCGCCACGGGAGCCGCGACGGGCTGCGCCCACGACGTCGCCTGGTACGTGCGGCAATTGGCCGGCCTGCTACGCGCGCGGCTGCTCTCACCTGGCTCGCCCTGCCTGCGGGAGATCCTGCGTACCGCCCTGACCTCATTGGTCGAGGAGCACGGCCAAAGCTGTGACATGGCGAACGCGGACAGCCCGTCCTCGACCGTCGCGGTGGTCCGCGAGCGGGACGGCGTCCTGGACGTCCTAGTGCTCGGCCACTCGCCCGTGGCGCTGCAGCGGAGCAACGGAGCGATCGAGGTGATCGTCGACGACCGGGCGGCCTACCTCGACTCGTACACGGAGAAGGCCGTAAGCGGCTTCCGCAACAACGCCGCCGGAGGCTTCTGGGTAGCCGGTGCGAAACCCGAGGCCGCAGACCACGCACTGACAGCGAGCATCCCACTGTCGCGGATTCAGCAGGTCGCCGTGCTGTCCGAGGGTGCTGCCCACCTTCCCGAGCGCTACGGCTGGAGCTGGCCGCGTTTCATGGCCGAGCTGTCCGAATCCGGGCCCGGCCGGATCATCGCCGCGACACGGGAGGCCGAGGCCGGCACGGCGCCCGGTGCCTTTCGGGGCAGGGCGAACGACACTGCCGCCGCCGTTCTCTGTCGCCCGTCCCCGCCGGCGCGCACAGCGGGAGCGGACCCCGTTCCCGGCTGAAGCACCGCCCAGCATCATGATCAAGTGCCGCTCCACGGCGCGGCCCGACAGCACCACCGCCAGTAGCCCGGCGGACATCACCGGCAGCCCGTGCCAGGGAACGTGGCGCCTCTGGTCGCCCGGCGGCCGGGTCGTCCCGCGAACGGGGACGTCATGTGACGTCAGGTCCCGGGTGGGTGCCGGTTCGGGGGCCGTACCAGTCCAGGCACAGGACGGTGGCGTCGTCCCTCACGTCGCCCGCACAGGCGATGGTGACGGCGGCGACCAGGGCGCCGACGACCTCGCGGGGGTGGTCGGTGGAGGTGTCGAGGAGGAGTTGGGACAGGTCTACCTGTTCCGCTTGGCGCTCCTGCATGCCGTCGGTGTGCAGGAGGAGGCGGTCGCCGGGGCGCAGGTCGAGTTCCCGGACGTGGTAGGCGCCCTGGCCGTGAACGCCGAAGGGCAGGTTCGCCGGCAGGCGCAGTTCCTCGACCACGCCGGCGCGCAGGCGCAGTGGCAGGGGGTGGCCGGGCCCTCGCCCCGGCCGCGGCTGGGACCGGAGCGGTGCCCCCGCGTTCGGGGGCGTCAGGGCTGACGGGACGGGACCTCAGGCCAGGACGTAACCCAGGGTGCCGCCGATGATCTGGCCCTCGCAGTTGGTCTGGTGGGACTCGAAGATCTGACGGTCCTCGTTCCTCAGGCAACGCAGCAGCGGCAGCGAGCCCACGCCGGCCGGCGGGGAGCTGTAGAGCCAGCCGAGGCGGGTCACGTAGGTCTGCCCCTCACAGTTGACGTCCGTGGTGGAGAAGTGGTCGCCGCGGACCTGGCACAGGTACAACGGCTGGGTTCCGGGGGCCTCGGAGGTGTGGAGTGTGCCGAGCGGCCCTTGCAGCTGGTAGGAGACCGGGGCGTTCCAGGTGGTGCTCAGGGTGTCGGACTTCTTGTGGTACCGGTAGAGGACGAAGGTCGGGGAGGTGACGATCGGCTCCCCGGTGCACAGGTATTCGACCGCGACCTGCACGTAGCCGTTGGGCAGCGAGGTGACGACGGCGGGGCCGGCCGTGAGCCGGCACTGTCCGGCGGTGAAGCCCTTGGCGGCAGCCTGGTCCAGCGCGGTCCGGTGGGCGGCCGCCTCCGCGATGTTGTAGGGGCCTCCCCCGACTCCGCCAAAGTAGAGCTGCACCGGGCCCACCGCGCCGACGGATCGCTCGGCGAAGGCGGAGGGAGCGGGGGCGTTCGCGGGGGCGGCGTTGGCGGGCGTGACCAGCGCCAGCGCCAGGGCACCGGCCAGGGCGGCGGAGCCGGCGATACGGCGGAGCATTCGCACGATGGGGCCTCTCTCGTGACCAGCTGGAGCCGACCGGCATGACCGGTCCCGACTGGAGTTCGGCGTAACGAATTGTCCCCCGACGGAAGTTGGGGATTCCGTGTGAAAGAAGACCAGTCCCGGCGAGGGCCCGACAGCTCTGTCTACCAGTGCCGCCCGGAGCAGTCCACCGCCACCACGACCACGGTCTGCGACCTGGTCCGCCGCCATCAGAAGAACATCGGCTCACGCTGGCGCAGGCCGCGCCCGGGAAGATCGCCCTGATCGTCCTCGCGGTCCTGTGCCACGACCAGCGGCTCTGCGACATGGCGGGCGGCAACGACATCTCCGCCTCCACCGTCCGCCGATGGCTGCTGGAGGCGATCGAACTGCTCACCGCGCCTGGATTTCGCCCCGAAGAACATGACTCAAAAGGGTGGTGTTGTCGTCCTACTGGACGGAACCCTGCTGCGCACCCGCAGCCGCACCCGCAGCCGCACCAGGGCATCCTCGTTTAGACGACCTTGTTGCCGTCGTCACTGAGCTGGACGAGCTCGGCCGCCCTGCCGGGACCCTCGATCGGGCCGGCGGCGGTGTTGTCGGCTCAGTCCCACAGGAAGACGTCGTGCTCACCACCGCCCTGGTAGGCGAGACGGGTCCCGTCGCCGCTGATGGACGGCCGGACCGCCGCGGTGTTGTGGATGATGTCGACGGTCTGCAGGGCCCCGGTGTCCGCCACTCGGCCATCTCCCGTCCCAATAAAGACAATCGGCCCCGGCGAGAATCTGGGTGGCGGTCACGGGTGGTCACCTCACCAATCGAGCACCGCCGGGACCGAGAGCGGGCGGCCGCGCGCTGCTACGGTCGGACGCCATGAGCTGGCTTCCCGATGACTTCGTCCACCCCGTCCTGGTACCGCTGCCGGGCGGTGGCCATCACCTGCGACCGATCCGGGAGGCGGACACCCCGCTCGACTATCTGGCGGTGATGAGTTCGCGCGAGCGGCTGTGGACCATCTTCGGCCCGGCCTGGGGCTGGCCCGCGGCCACCATGACCTACGAGGCCGACCAGGCCGACCTGTTGCGGCACGAGAAGGAGATCGCCGCACACCAGTCCTTCAACTACGCGCTGTTCGACGCGACCGAGACAGCTCTGCTCGGCTGTGTCTACATCGACCCACCGGAGAGGGCCGGCGCGGACGGCGACATCTCCTGGTGGGTAGTGGACGAGCTGGTGGGCAGCAAGGTCGAACAGGCCCTCGACGCGCTGGTGCCGCAGTGGATCGCCGCCGACTGGCCGTTCGAGCAGCCGCGCTTCCTCGGCCGCGAGATCTCCTGGTCGGACTGGCTCGCCCTGCCGGAGCATCCCGGCATGTAAGTGGTTGACGCCCGTACCGACCTCGAAGGCGGTCGATCGAACGGGAGTCTCGATCGGGTGACTGCGGCGGTTTCCGCGCGCGAGAGCAGGGCCTCCAGGCAGCTCGGGGGTGCGATCCCGTTCCGAGTGGTTCACACGGAGGCCCTGTTGTCGTTGTGGTCGAGACAGGGCTTCTGGGGCTGACGAGCCGTCAGCGGACGTGTTCCGGACCGTGCCGAGCTGGCGTGATCCGGTGGGGCAGAGCCCGATTGGTGGCTTTTCGACACGACCGGCGTAGGCGACACTGGTACGTGGGTGATCGGCCCTTCAGGGTCCCCGGACGTCGCCCACGATCTTGAAGGGGGAGCACATGCGGTCCAGCTCGATGACGAGGCCCCTCGTCAGGCTCGCCATCGCCACCGCCCTAGCCGTCGGCGGGTCCGCAGGCGCGGCCTTCGCGACGCCCGCGCCGGCCGCCCCGCAGGCGGCAGGCGCCCCGGCCGGCGCAGGGCTCACAACCGTCGAGAACCTCGGCCTGAACACCTCCGAGGCTGAGTACCTCCAGAACTGGCTGGCGCTCTACTGGGGCTACCCCGGCGAGATCAACGGCCTGCTGGACACCGAGAGCTGGAGAGCCCTCCAGCGCTTCCTCCGAGCGAAGTGGGGCTACCTCGGCGCGATCGACGGCATCACCGGCACCGAGACCGTCCAGGCCCTGCAGCGCCGGCTGAAAGAGCACGAGAGCTACCACGGTCCGATCGACGGCATCGCCGGACCGAGCACCCGGGAGGCCTTCAAACGCTTCGCCGCACCCAAGTCCTGAAACCCCGCGACGGCCGCCGACACCGCCGGGCCGTCGCCACCCGAGAACCCGGCAGCGCAACCCGGCCGGGTTCGCCGCACCGAACTCCTCGCGGCTGGGCACAGGCCGGCGCAGCACCCGGGCCCAGCTGAGCCAACCGGTTGAAGGGCACGGCAGGACGCACGCGGTGACAAGGGACGCCTCCGGCACGCCCAGGCGCCTCCAGGAACCCGACGGCTACCCGGAGAGCCGCGTCGAGGACGTCAACAACCAGCACGTGGCGACCGGGACGGCGGCCGACCGCGTCGGCGACAGCTGGGCCGTCGGCTGGGACCGCGACGGCAAGCCGACCTTCCTGGAGCGGCCGCCCGGGTCCATCCGCAGCTTCGCGACCGGCATCAACGACTCCGGGGAGATCATCGGCAACATCGAACACCGGCCCCCCGACCGCTTTCATGCCGACCAGCCCGCTCCCAAGGCCAGCCCCCAAGACCGGCTCGGCACGGGACCTCGGAGCCGGATCGCACCGCGCACCAACGTCGAGTAGAGGACCACCCGGCCCAGGTCCCGGTGCGCGGGCAGCAACCGGCTGCGGTTGGCGGACAGTTGCAGCGGGATGGGCGCGGCGGCGAGGTCAGGACGGGTGCTGTCAGTCATCACGGGTGCTGCCTTCCTGGTCGGCGAGGAGAGGAGTCAGGGGGGACCGCCTTGTGGCGGGTCAGCTGCGGTGTGGCCAGGCCGTGGCCAGGTCGTCCAGGAGGCCGTCGGTGATCGTCGCGGAGCCTTTCCCCGATCCGGCCGGCAGCGGAGCGTGCAACGATCAGGACTTCCGCCTGCTCGGCCCTGTGCGTGCCCCCGTCCCAGCCCTCGACCACCGGTGGAGGACACAGCTCAGCCGGGTGCGACCAGTGGATCGACAGTCAGGGCCGCACGCTCCGCTTCGAACAGCGGACGACCCTCCGGGGCCAGGCTAACGTGAACAAGATCACCTTCACCGAGTTCGGCGACCCCGTGACCGTCACCGCGCCCACCAACGACTGAGCCCGCGACCGGCTCCTGAGCCTGAACCCCGCCGGAACGTGCGGGCGCGACCCCGCTCACATCCAGCAACCTGCACCAGGGGCTTGACACAGCCTCTCCGTCCGACCGGTGCCGGTCACCCGCTTCGGGTGGTCGGCACCGCAGACGATGTCGCCGGGCCGATCCAGGGCACCGGTCAGACAGACCACCGGGTCCGGCACGAACTGGCCTCCGTGCGCCCGCATCACCTCGCCCTGGGCCCTCGCCCGGTGAAGGTTGTGCTCAGAGCACCAGCAGACGGCTACGTACGCCACCATGCCTCCAGCACGCGTCCGCGCCACCATGCCCCGGCGGCCAGCGGGATCAGGAGACGAGCTCTTCTTCCGTCGGCATGACCGGATCATCCACCCCGACCAGGCAGACCGTCCACGAGATTCCTGGCAGGCAATCCATCGTCAATCGCGGTTCGGCGTAAGCGGCCGCTATGACCGCAGGCTCCCCCCGTCGCGCCGCGGGATGTCTCTCCACCATCCCCCGCCAGGTCTTCTCGACAACCGTCTCCTCAGCCATCCCGCGATCATGACGTCCGCACCCGGCCAGGACAACCCTTGTCCCAGCCCTGCGGCCGCTCAACGCCCGCAGGCGATGGCCCGGATTGTGCGATGGATCCGGGGGGCACCGGCAGCAGCTCAGCGGACGGAGCACCGGCGACCCGGGTTCTACCACGCGGCGCGGGGGCACACGGCGCAGCAGTTGCTCGGCGGGTTCGGCGTCCAGGCGATCGGCGTCGCCGGGGTAGCCGTAGCCGGAGGACAGTGCGGCGCGCAGCTCGGGGAGGGTCTCCACCGGCGGCCGGCCGATGCGGCCGTGGCCCCCGTTCCGCCCGGCGGGCCGGGGGCTCACCCCCACAGCCTCACCTCTGATCGTCACTCCCCGGCGCCGGGCCGGGCCTGTGGTGTCGACGCTAGCCGTCCAGGTCCCGGCCGTGGGGCTGTACCGGCGAACCTGCGGACCAGTTGGAGGCCGGCGGGGCCCGCCTTCGCCTATTCCTGGTCGGGGACGGCCTGGACGGTGCGGCGGCGGGGGGCTACGCAGCAGCCACCGTCGGCCGGGGCCTGCTCGGGCGGGGTACCGATGCTGACGGCGACCGGGGCGGGCACGGCGACCGGGGCCGCGCAGCAGCCACCGTCGGCGCCCTGTTCGGCGGCAGGCTCGTCGAACAGGCCTGCGCCGCCACACACCCCGGTCTCCGGGAGGGTGAGCTCGACCCGCCGAGCGGCCTCGTGGTCGCCGGCGAGGTGGGCGGCGACGGAACGGACCTGCTCGTAGCCGGTCATGGCGAGGAACGTCGGAGCCCTGCCGTAGGACTTCATACCGACCAGGTGAACGCCCTTCTCGGGGTGGGAGAGCTCGTTCACGCCGTGCGGGTAGACGGTGCCGCAGGAGTGCTGGTTGGGGTCGATCAGCGGGGCGAGCGCCGCGGGGGCCTGGAGGCGGTCGTCCAGGTGGAGCCGCAGCTCGCCCAGAAAGGACAGGTCCGGGCGCAGGCCCGTCAGGACGATGACCTCGTCCAGATCCTCGGCGCGGTGGCCGTCCTCGGAGACGAGGGCGAGCCTGTCGCCGGCCTGTTCGACGCCGGCGGCCCGAAAGCCTGTGAGTGCACTGGCGTGCCCGTTCTGGACGGCGGCCTTGGCTGCCTGTCCCAGTGCACCGCGCGCCGGGAGCTGGTCGGCGCTGCCGCCGCCGAAGGTCGAGCCGGTGATGCCGCGACGCAGGATCCACACCGCGTGAGTGCCGGTCTCCTCCTCGGCGAGGTCGGCGAGCACGGCGAGGGCCGTGAAGGCGGAGGCGCCGGAGCCGACGACGGCGGTCCGCCTGCCCGCGTACCGGGTGCGCACGGCGGGGTCCCCCAGGTCGGGGACGCGATAGGAGATGCGGGCGGCGTGCGTCTTCTCGCCGATCGCCGGGAGGCCGTCGGCGCCGAGGGGGCTGGGGGTGGACCAGGTGCCGGAGGCGTCGATGACCGCGGCAGCGGTGATCCGCTCCTCACGGCCGTCGGCGGTGGTGACGTGGACGGTGAAGGGCTGGTCCTCACGGCCGGAGTCGACCACGCGGTCGCGGCCGCTGCGGGCGACGCCGGTCACCTGGCTGTCGTAGCGGACCTTGTCAGCGAGGGCGTCGGCGAGCGGCTGCAGGTACAGCTCGGCCCAGTCGGCGCCGGTCGGGTAGGTCGCACCGTCCGGGCGGGTCCAGCCGGTGGGGGCGAGGATCTTCTCAGCAGCGGGGTCAACGAGCTCGGCCCAGGTGGAGAACAGCCGCACGTGGCCCCACTCGCGCACCGCGGCGCCGGCCCACGGTCCCGCTTCGAGCACCAGCGGGGTCAGACCGCGTGCGGTGATGTGGGCGGCGGCGGCCAGGCCGATCGGGCCGGCGCCGATGACGAGGACTGGCAGGTCGTGGCCTTCGGGCATGGCGATGGTCTCCTTCGAGGTGAGCGGTCGGTGGAGATGAACCGCGTCTCTGATTCGATGAATATCGATGTTCTGGCGATCTCGACCTTGCCACTCGGGTTCGACAGATGTCAACATAGACGTATGTCGAATTCCGAGTTGGCGGTCCTGGAGCCCAAGGCCGTGCCCTGCTGCCCGCCGATCACCGCGGCGGAGCTGTCGGCCGAGGACGCGGTACTGATGGCCGCGATGTTCAAGGCGCTGTCCGACCCGGTGAGGCTGCGGCTGTTCTCGAAGATCGCCTCGCACCCGGGCGGGGAGGCGTGCGTGTGCGACATCCAGGACGTCGGGGTGTCCCAGCCGACCGTCTCCCACCACCTGAAGAAGCTGCGCGAGGCCGGACTGCTGACCAGCGAGCGCAGGGGCACTTGGGTGTACTACCGGGTCGCGCCGTCCGTGGTGGCGGGTATGGCCGCCCTGCTCGACCTCAACCGCTGACCCGCCGCCCGAAGGAGCCCCGTTGCCGCACGCCGTCGTCACCCTCGGGCCGATGGGGCCCGAGCACGCCGAGCAGGTCCTGGCGATCTACCGGGCGGGCATCGAGGAGGGCAACGCCACCTTCGAGACCGTCGTCCCCGCTTGGGACGCCTTCGACGCCACCCGCCTGACGGAGCACCGCCACGTCGCCCTCGGCCCGTCCGACGAGGTGCTGGGCTGGGCCGTGGTCAGCGCGGTCTCCGCCAGGCCTGCCTACGCCGGGGTCGTCGAGCACTCCGTCTACGTACACCCCGGCTGCCGCGGCCTCGGCATTGCCGGCGCCCTCCTGGAGGCGCTGATCGCCTCCACCGAGGCGGCCGGGATCTGGACCATCCAGTCCGGGGTGTTCCCGGAGAACACCGCCAGCCTCGCCCTCCACTCCAGAGCAGGGTTCCGCGTGATCGGCACCCGCGAGCGCGTCGCCCGCCACCACGGCGTCTGGCGCGACGTCCTGCTGATCGAGCGCCGCAGCCCGGCCATCGACTGACACCCCGCGCCCGCCAGTGACTGCCACGTCAAGAGGGTGGCGCACCGGGCGGCGGTCCGGCGCGCGGAGACGTGTACTGCGACGGGACGCGGAGGCGAGGGAGAAGCTCGGCGGCGACACCTACCGCAGTGGCCACCGCAGTGCCGCGGCCTTCGCGAAGAGTTGCTTCGCCGCCATCCGCAACCCCGGCAGCCACGAGGCCAACCTGCCCGAGCTGCCCGAGCGCGAAGCCTTGGAGCAACGGCGCTCTCAGCGTGCCGGCCCGGTGAGTGGCCCAGCGACGTCGGAGGCCTGATTCGCCGCTCGGCCCGGCAAGCCCGCGGGATTCACCGGCGGGCTCGCCGGGTCACGGCGTCATGGTCGCAGCGGTCAGGCGGCGGCGGTGTACTTCTTGCGCCAGGCGAGGGAGACGTAGACCAGGGCGATCAGGACGGGGACCTCGATGAGGGGGCCGACGACGCCGGAGAGCGCTTGGCCGGAGGTGACGCCGAAGGTGGCGATGGCGACGGCGATGGCGAGCTCGAAGTTGTTGCCGGCGGCGGTGAAGGCCAGGGTGGCGGTGCGATCGTAGGCGAGACCGATGGCCTTGCCGAGGGCGAACGTGCCGAACCACATGATCGCGAAGTAGACGAGCAGCGGCAGTGCGATGCGGGCGACGTCCAGCGGCTGGGAGGTGATGGTCTTCCCCTGCAGAGCGAACAGGACGACGATCGTGAACAGCAGCCCGTACAACGCCCAGGGGCCGATCCGGGGCAGGACGTTCGCCTCGTAGCGTGCGCGACCGAGCCTTTTCTCGCCGAGGCGGCGCGTCAGGAAGCCTGCGAGGAGGGGAACGCCGAGGAAGACGACGACGTTGAGAGCGATCTTCCACATGGAGATGTCCAGGCGCTGCCCCTCCCCCAGGCCCAGCCAGCCGGGCAGCAGGTCGAGGTAGAACCAGCCGAGCACCCCGAACGCGATCACCTGGAACATCGAGTTGAGGGCGACCAGGACGGCCGCGGCCTCCCGGTCGCCACAGGCGAGGTCGTTCCAGATGATCACCATGGCGATGCAACGCGCCAGGCCCACGATGATCAGGCCGGTGCGGTACTCCGGCAGGTCCGGCAGGAACACCCAGGCGAGAGCGAACATCACCGCCGGGCCGACGATCCAGTTGATCACCAGCGACGAGGTCATCAGCCTGCGGTCACCGGTCACGGCGTCGAGCCGGTCGTAGCGCACCTTCGCCAGCACCGGGTACATCATGACCAGCAGGCCGGCCGCGATCGGCAGGGAGATCCCGCCGATCTCGACCTTCGCCAGCGCGCCGTTCAGTCCGGGGACCAGCCGGCCGAGCCCGATGCCGGCCGCCATCGCGGCCAGGATCCACACCGCGAGGTAGCGGTCGAGGAAGGACAGCTCGGCCGCGACCGACAGACGGTCGGTAGACCCGGGCGCCGGGGCAGGCCCGGTGCGGGCCATCAGCAGGACCTCTTGGTGTCGGCGTTGGCGCGAGCAGTGGCCGCGAGGTCGGCGAACTGCCCCGACAAGGCCTCCAGCACCTCCGGCCGCAGCCGGTAGTACGTGAACCTGCCGCAGGGCTCGGTGTCCACCACGCCCGCCTCACGCAACACCTTGAGGTGGTTGGAGAGGTTGGTCTGGCGGGCGCCGGTCTCCTCCACCAGATGGGTGGTGCACAGGGTCTCGCGAGCCAACAGGGTCACGATCCGGAGCCTGAGCGGGTCGGACAGCACCCGGATCAGATCAGCGTCGACTGACATCATCATGGACTGATATTGTCACATCATCCGCGACTGATACCAGCCCGTACCGGCCGGCGCTTCGCGTCCGCCCCCGCCGGCCGCTGCGCCCGACCATGAAGGACACACCTCCGATGACCGCTACCGCGCCCGCCGCGTCCGTGCTGTTCGTCTGCGTCCACAACGCCGGCCGCTCCCAGATGGCGGCCGGATTCCTCGCCCACCTCGCCGGGGACCGCATCGAGGTCCGCTCCGCCGGCTCCGCGCCCGGCAACGAGATCAACCCGGCCGCTGTCGCCGCCATGGCCGAGGTCGGCATCGACCTCTCCGACCGGGCCCCGAAGGTCCTCACCGCCGAGGCCCTCCAGGCTTCCGACTACGTCATCACCATGGGCTGCGGCGACGCCTGCCCCTACCTCCCCGGAAAGACCTACCTCGACTGGAAGCTCGACGACCCGGCCGGACAGGGTGTCGACGCCGTCCGCCCCGTCCGTGACGCCATCCGCACCCTCATCGAGAACCTGATCGCCGAGATCGACGCCAAGTCCACCGCAGGCCACGAGAGATGACCCATGACCGACACCGCCGCCTGTACAGACGCCCATAGCGTGATCATCATCGGCTCCGGCCCGGCCGGACACACCGCCGCGTTCTGCACGGCCCGGGCCCAGGAGGAGAACAACGCCGAACACCGGCGTGTGCACGCCGGCGCAACCGCCCGGCATCCGTCCGCCCGGTGACATGAGAGCAAGTCGCGGGGGCGGTATGACTTCGGCGGTGCTCGGCAAGCCGGAGCGCGAGCCGCCTGGCCTGGCCTGGCCTGGCCTGGCCTGGCCTGGCCGCCACGATGGATGCCGCCGTCGAGGCCCGGCGCACCACCCACCCGGCCGTCCGGTGGTTCGGCGCCCGGCGCCCCGAAAGGCCGTGGGCCTCGACCGCGGGCGGGCTACGGGAGGGTGGGGAGGTAGTTCGGGGCGTGGCGGGCGTGGGTGGCCTGCTCGAAGGCGTAGGCATAGCCGAGCAGACGGGCGTCACTGAAGCGCGTCCCGAGGAAGGAGACCCCGAGCGGCAGTCCCTGGTCGGTATAGCCGGCCGGCACGGTGATCTGGGGGTAGCCGGCCACCACCGAGTTGTCGGTCGTGCTGGCGAACGGGCTGGGGGCGTCGGGCTGGAAGTCCACCGGCGTGGCGGGGAGCGTGGTGGGGGTGACGATCGCGTCGAGCTTGTGGACCGCGAGGGTGTCGTCGATGGCGCGCCGGGCCAGGTCGACCGCGGCGGCGCGGTGGGCCCGGTACTGCGGATCGTCCACATTCCCGTCGGTCTGCTCCGCCAGTTCGAAGTACTCCTGTCCGAACCTCGCCATGTCCTCGATGTCGGCGTGCTCTTCGTTGTACGCGATGAGGCCCGCCAGGTCGGCCGGGTGAGAGCCCGGCGTGGCCGCGAGGTAGGCGTTGACGTCGTGCTTGAACTCGGTCATCAGGGCCGGGAGCAGGTGCTCGTGGAGCTTCTCGGGCTGCGGCACGTCCGCACCCTCGACCACGGTGGCGCCCAGCTGCTTCAGCCGCCGGACGGTGGCGTCGAAGACCCGGTCCGCGTCGGGGCTGATGCCCGTGTGCCCCTCGCGCCAGACGCCGATCCGCTTGCCGCGCAGCGCCCCCCGGTCCAACACCGCGCGGTAGTCGGCCGGGAGCGTGCCCGCGGCGGGTGCGGTGTCCGGGTCCGCGGGATCCGGCCCCTGGATCGCCCACAGGGTCAGCGCGGCGTCGGTGACGTTGCGGGCGATGGGACCGGCGGTGTCCTGGCGGCTGGTGATCGGCACAATGCCGCTGCGGCTCACCAGCCCCAGCGTGGGGCGCACGCCCACCGTCGACGTGGTGGCCGCCGGGTCCACGATCGAGCCGCCCGTGTCGGTGCCGATCGTCACCGCCGCCAGACTCGCCGCCGCGGCCGCCGCCGACCCGCTGGACGAACCGCTCGCACTGCGGTCGAGCACGTACGGGTTGTGGGTCTGCCCGCCGACCGCGCTCCAGCCCGCGACGGCCATCGGGGAGCGGAAGTTGGCCCACTCCGTCATGTTCGCCTTACCCAGGACGACGGCCCCGGCCTCGCGCAGCCGCCGGACCAGTTCCGCATCCTTGGCGGGCTTCGCCCCCGACAGCGCCGTCGAACCGGCCGTGGTCGGCTGCCGGTCAGCGGTGTCCATGTTCTCCTTGAGCAGGACCGGGATGCCCTCCAGCGGTCCGCGCGCACCGTGGACGCGCCGCGCGCGGTCGCTCGCACGCGCGATGGCCGCCGCGTCGGGGTTGACGGCCACCACCGCCCCCAGACGCGGGTTCAGCCGACGGATCCGGTCGAGGTAGAGCCCGGTCAGCTGCTCGGAGGTCAGCCGGTGGCGCTCCATCGCCTGCTGCAGACCCGCAATCGTCACCCGGTCCAGATCCACCCCCGCGATCCGGTCCGCGGCCCCGGCAGGCCCGGCGTCGGCCTGCGCCGCCACCGGCGCCAGCAGAGCCATCGACACAGCCGCGACCGCCGCGCAGCGCAGCGGAGTCCTGACGAACGAACGCATGGTTGTCTCCCACCCTGTTGCCGAGGCACCCGGCACGGAGCACCCTTGCGGCTCCGCCCCGACGGCGCCACCCAGCCAAAGTACGGAGGGTGCGGCGCGCGGCCTCGATCTCGTACCCACCACGCTAGGCACGCCGCCCGCCCACCGACACGAGGCACACCCCCCAAACGATCAAGGGCCATCCCCCGAACCGGGGGTGGGGACTACCCCACCCCGTCACCGGCCCGACCAGTGCCAACAGGCTGTCAGACCGACAGACCGGAAAACTGAGGAGCCGACGTACGACCTGGCGGCCGGGGTCGTCACCGGCAGCCGACCCGCAGACAGGCTGCCCGAGCGCCGGCCGCGGCAATGCCCCGCACGGTGTTCGGCGATCCGGAGCGCGAGCTGACCGTGCTGGCCAAGACCACGGACGCCGCCGTCGAGGCCGGCCAGGCCGCCGCGCCCGGCCCGGAGGATCAGAGCCCGACACCCTGAACGCCACCGGCCCCGGCGGTGGCCGGGCCGGTCTGGGCGGGCGGCGGGCAGACGCGCGCCTCCAGCCCTCCAGCCGCTCCGCACTGTCCCGGCCCTCGGCGGCATCTTCGTCGAGGCATCGCTCGGCGTCCACGCGGTCGACCGCGAGGAGGTCGATGGCCGGGCCCGGTCGGGTTCGACGGCTGGCGGGCGTGGTCTCGGCACTCCCGGCCTTGGCGCATCGGCCCCGGAGAGGGTCATGCCTCGGCGCACTGCGCCGCGGGTGTCCCGTCCGCACAGGCGGAAGGGACACCCCCGGCGCGCGGGCGGCTCGCACCGATCAGGTCGCGCTGCACAGTGCACACGAGCGGCGCGGGCGCACCGGGTTGGTGCGGAAGGAGAATCCGTAGACCCCGAATTCGGTCCGGTTGTTGACGCTGTATTCGTCGCCCAGACCCGCTCGATCCAGGTCTTGTCGTCGAAGTCCCAGGGCCCGGCCGCGCTGCCACCGCCGCCTCCGCACTTCTCGGCTACGACGCCGTCGAAGGTGCACTGGAAGGCGTCGAACTTGTCGTGGCACCAGACCGGGATCCGGTCCATGTGCTCGGGCAGGAGGGACTTCGGGAAGGCGACGTACTTCTGCAGGAAAGTTCCAGTCATCGCCGTCCAGGACGCTTCCCCACCGACCCCCGTAGACGTGGATGGAGCGGTAGACCTTGTGCCCCTGGGAGTACTTGTCGGGGTCGAGGTAGGGCCAGATCTCCTTGACGTACTCGACGGCGGAGACCGTCATCTCCCGCTGGTATTCCAGGCGCTCGCGCATCACCCGGCCGTACTCCTTGATGACCTGGTCCTGGCCCGCCTTGTACCTGTCCAGAATCCACCAGGCGCAGGAGTCCTTGGAGTCGGGTTCTATCTCCTTGAGCAGCTCGTCCTTGTACCTCTGCACGGTCGAGCTCGCGAAGCCCCACTTCTCGCCGTGCTTGACCACGTCGGCGAGCAGGAGCATCCGCATGTTCGTCAGCTGGGCGGACATGGGGATCAACGCGACCGAGTACCGGCTGTCGCGGAAGGAGGGGTCGGCGGCGAGGATGTCGTCGTGGGCGACGGTCCAGTTCGTCCTGATGTGTTCGAGGTCGGTGCCCTCCTTCGCGAGGTCGACGTAGAGGGAAGCGACCTGCTGGATCCCGGACAACCGGTTCTGCAGGTCGGCGAAGTACGCCTTCTCGATCTCCTCCTCGACGAGCTTCTCGGCCCGGTCCTTGTGGGGCAGGTGGGCGGTGAAACCAGGTGCCGACACCGGAACGGCGCACTCTCCCCCGGACGCTCGGTCTCATAGTCCTGGACGAAGCACAGCACCGGCGGGTTGGGCAGCACCTCCAGATCGAGGCCGAGTTCCTCAAGCAGCTCCCGTCGCAGCGCCTCGGTGAAATCCTCGCCGTCCTCGGCCACGCCGCCGGGGAAGGAGAACTGGTCTCCGGCCGGGCGCTGGCGGCGGATCAGACACACCCGGCCGTCACGGACCAGCACCGCGCACACCCGGCCCCGGACCGGCCCGGCCGCCGTGCCGGCGGTCACGGCCGGGCCCAGGCCGGGCAGGCGGGCAGGCGGGCTCGTGCAAGTGGTGCGGACGACCACCCCGCCCAGGGTCAGGTGCTCGCTGAACCAGGTCCGGCAGCACCCGGCGCTGCTCGGCCTCACCGGGGCCGGGGGCTATCCGGCACGGTCCGGGGAGGCGGGCGCGGAGGCGGTGGGAGCGACCGGGCGACTGCGACGGCGGCGCCTGGTGATGGGTGTCGTCATGTCGCGGGCTGTGCCCACCACGCCGTCCCGCCGAACCCCGCCGCCACCCGGACGGCGGACCGCAGTCCGTTCTCACTGGCCGCTGACCTGCGACGACACCCGAAAATCACCGGGTCCGAGGCGAAACTCCCCACCGCAGGCCAGCAGGGGTGCCGAAGCTCCCCAGTGCAGGTCAGCGGCCTGTGGCGGCCTGTGAGCGAGGGCAGGACCAGGTCGGTACCGGCGCCACCAGGAGCTGGTGCGCCTCGCCTCGGCGGCCGCGGCTTCGACGGCCGGTCCGCTCGCGCTCGGCGGCCTCGTCTTCCCGGTCGATCTCCACCAAGAGGGACCGGGACGTCCGTGCCGGACGGTGAGAACCAGGTCGGCGAAGCGCGAACGGCGGCCGGACGACCAGGAGGAGTTCTCGGTCGAAGGGGCTCCTTGGTTCTCGGCGGTCAGGCGAAGCAGGCCACGGCGGTGCCGCGGATCCCCCATGCTAGTTTTGAACGCGTTCAAGCACTGAACACGTTCAAGCACAGGGGGTGCGGGATGGTCAGGCTGGTGTTCACCTGGACGATGGCTTTGCTGCTGGCGGCGCAGCCGGTCGCGGTGGTGGTCTGGTGTCTGGGGCAGATGGAGCGGACAGACCCCCTGTTTCTGGCGCCACTGTGGGGGTCCGGGGCCGTGGTTGTCCTCTTCCTGGCGAGCCGGCTGGTGGTCCGCAGGACGATGGCCCGGTGGCGGGCCGAGATGCGGTGGCTCGGCCGCGCCGCGGGCCGCTACCTGCTCTGCTGCCTGACGCCCGTCCTCCTGCTGTACGTCGTCGCGGCGCTGCGGGCACCCGGCGGCGAGGACGAGTACGGCTACCCGCTGCCGAAGCCCGAGCATTATCTGGACCAACTCGGCTTCCTGGTCATCTGGATGACGGTACCAACGCTCGTTCTGCTACTCGTCCAGTCACCCCGGGCACAGCGGGGCCGTCATGTGGGCGGGCTCGTGGCGGTGCTTCCCAACATGGTCCCGTCGTTCTTCGCCCTGCTCGGGTACGAGATGGCGTTGGTGCCGGTCGTGCTCCAGACGGTGTACGCACTCGCGGTGATGCCGTCCATCGGCACCGTCGGCGGCCGCGCGGGCGGCGATCGGAACGCCGGCCGCCGGTGGCGGCGCCCCTACGGTCACCTCTCAGCGGGCGTGGCGGCGAACTCGCCTACACCGCCCCCACCGGCGGCCGCCGCCGACGGCTGCGTGCCTTCATCGAACTCCACCGCCCCGGCACCGGTACCGAACACGCCGCGGCGCAGCTGGCGGGCTGCGCCCGGCTCTGGGAGCAGCCCGGCCCCGACGGCACGGGGCGGGAGTGGTAGCGGCGCTGACGGGCGTTCCCGAGCGTGATGGTCGTCCTGGTCGGTACCCCGGGCACCGCCGCCGGCGCGGCGGTGGAGGACGTGCTGCTGGTGGCCGAGGAGAACCCGGCCGTCGCCGACCTGCTGGCCGCCGTTCCGGCAGGCGCCGCCCGCCTCGAGGACCTGGCCAAGCACGGACCAGCACCGCACACACCCGCACCCGGCCCGGACCGGCCACCCGTGCCGATGGTCACCGGGCAGGCGGGCTCGTGCCAGATGGTGCGGACGACTACTCCGCCCGGAGTCAGGTGCTCGCTCGACCAGGCCCGGCAGCACGCGGCCCTGGCCCGGCCGGGCCAGGGCCGGCGCCATCCGGCGCAGACTGGAAGGGCGGGCGCGATGGGCGCGGCCGGACGGCGGCGCCTGGTCATGGGTGTCGTCATGCGCAGGCTCCGCCCACCCCGCCATCCCGCCGAGCCCCGCCACCACCCGGACGGCGAACCGCAGTCCGTTCCAACCGGCCTCTGACCTGCGACGACGCCCGAAGCTCGCCGGGTCCGAGGGGAGACTCACCGCCCCAGGGGCGAAACTCCCCGGTGCAGGTCAGCGGCCTGCACCGGAGAGGGGGGCCGGGTCAGGACCGGCGCCACCAGGAACCGCTGCACCCTTCCCCGCGCAGGTCCACGCCACGGTATTCGCCGGGTGCTATTGGCTCCGTGCGAGGAGTCGACGACAGTGGCGGGTCAGCTGGCGGTGGCGGTCGGCGCGGTGAAGGTCTCTCGCGGCCCGAAGTCGGTGTAGGTCAAGGTGATGGTGCTGGTGACGGTCTTACCACCGGTGGTCATCTTCATGGACTGCGTCTGGGCCAGGACGCGGCCGGCCCGGTCGATCCAGACGTCGAACTGCTTGCCGTCGACGCCCTTGTCGAGCATCTTCTGGTACTCCTTGGGGTCGATGGCCTTGATCTGGGCGGCCGTCAGACCAGCACCGAGATGGTAGGCGGGGACCCCGTTCTTCTGTTCCATGCCCTTGCGGGCGGCGGGGCCGGCATCGACGAGCGCCTTGACGTAGGCGTTGAAGTCGTCGCCCCGGGCCTCGTTGACGACGTCCTCGGCGCTCCACGTGCTTCCCGGCTTGGTCCTGTCACGCGTGAAGATCATCGTGCCGGTGCTGACCGTGTCCATCCACAGCATCGGCTCGTCGTCGCCCCCGAGCGTCATCTTCGACTCGGTCCGGCCCTCACGGGTCGGCGTGTTGTAGTTGACCCGACCGGTCCCCGTGAGAACGGACCCCACCTGGCCGCCCGCCGTCGCGGTGGTCTTCATGGTCTCGGTGGCGGCGTAGGGCGCCCGGTCGGCATTCGCCAGGGCCACCGCAGGGTCGAACGCGCCGGCGGCGTCGACCGGCGCACCGGCGGGGCTCGGCATCGCGGTCGCTGCCGGAGTCGGTGCGACGGTGGGCGTGTCCGCGGTCGCAGCACTGCTCGCTGTCCCGGTCGGCGCGCTGCTGGTGGTCCCGCTCGGCGTGGCCGGGGCGCCGGCAGCCGTCGGGGCGGACTGCGCGTCGCCGTCGTTGCAGGCGGCCACGGCGGACAGGGCGAGCACCGTGGCAACGGTGATCAGGGCGGAACGACGGCTCGTCACAATTTCTCCATCAGGTGAGGTGAACAGGGGAAAGATTCTCACGAACCACCGACATTCCCGAACGTAATTTCGACAGCCTCGCCGGATGCCCCACGGTCGACACAAGCGCGGGCGCGAACGGGAATCGGCAACTGATACCTCGGCATGGGGTCCGCTTCACCACTGTCCCCGAGCCGACCGAACGACGGCGCCGGACCGCGCGTGTCACTGCTGCCACCGGCCGGGTGACCGCTGTCCCGACCGGGGCGTCCACTCCGCGGGGCCGACACCACAACGACACCGGCCTGCCCTCCCGGGGATGAGAACCCGCCCGGGGTCCGGCGTGAGGAAGACGATCGACGCCGTGTCCGGGGAGCGGTCACCAGGACAGGCGGCACTCCCGACAGTGGCCGGCCCGTACTCCCGCGCGCGCCGCAGGCCGGCGTACCTCCGATCCCGGCTCAGGCCGGCCGGTCGATGAGGGTCCGAGCAGTGTCCTGCCGTGCCTCGTCCTCGTAGATGCCGGTGAAGATGCCGCCGCTGCGGCGGGGCCCGGGCGAGTTCCGCGTGGATCTGGGGCAGGGCGGGGACGTCGGCGAGCGGACGGACGCTCTCCAGGACTCAGGCGGCATCGGTTCAGAAACCGGCCTACGCGTGGAGGGCCGCGGTTGCGCCGCGTTGCTGGTCCTGGCGCACGCAGGTGGTGAGGGCCTCGGCGAGTGCGGGCACGGCCGCCGGGTCGCCGAGCTGGCGAAGGACGGCAACCAGCGCGCAGGTTTCCGGCCAGGACCAGCCCTGGGAGAGGTCCGCGTCGGCCAGGAGCCGGGGCAGCCAGGGAAGTAGTTCGCCCGCGGCCTGTGGTAGGTGGACGACGGCGCGCCAGGCGTCGACATCGGTGTCCAGTGCCCTGCGTCCACCGGCACAACCGGGACCCGAAAACCGCCCGTACTCGAGGCGTTCGGCCGCCGACGCAGGTGGTGCCGCGCGGACTCGGGCGGGTTCCTCGGTACGGCGGCGTCCTGCCGTTCCGTTCCGAAGCCCTCCGCCATGAGCAGTGATCATGGCGGAGGGCTTCGGAGCGGATCGCGGCGGTCGTCCCGGTGCCGGGGGATCACCTTCGGCGCGGATCCCCGGCCGGCACCCGGTCTGTGAGCGGGTCAGCGCAGGGTGCGCAGGAAGATGTCCGCCTTGCCGTTGGTGTCGCCGGGGACGAGGTCCTCGGCCGTGGACTGGAAGACCACGTGGCGCCCGCCGGCGCTGACCGTGTCGATCCCGGCCGTGGCGGGGCGGTCGGTCACGGTCTCGTCGGTGCCCGTCTCCAGGTCGCGCAGCGTGAGCGGCGCCGGCCCGGTCGTACCCGACGGGGTGTGCAGGAGGTAGCGGCCGGTGGGGTCGACGGCGACGCCCTTCACGCCGGGTACCACCAGGGCGGTGCCGGACGCGACGTCGTGGACGTACGTGTCGGGGCCCGAGAGGTAGACGACCTTGTTGCCGTCGTCACTGAGCTGGACGAGCTCGGCCGCCCTGCCGGGACCCTCGATCGGACCGGCGGCGGTGTTGCCGGCCCAGTCCCACAGGAAGACGTCGTGCTCACCGCCGTCCTGGTAGGCGAGACGGGTCCCGTCGCCGCTGATGGACGGCCGGACCGCCGCGGTGTTGTGGATGATGTCGACGGTCTGCAGGGCCCCGGTGTCCGGCCTGCGGACCTCGACGCGCTGATTGGGCTCCGGCGGCCTGAACCTGATACTGAAGGCCTGGTGGTTTTCGTTCGCGCCCATGGACGCCTCGCAGGTGAAGAGCGAGCAGGTGTAGGCGGACGTCCATCCCCGGCTCAGATGCTCCTGGTAGAGGGCGGTGTTGGCGAACCTGGGTGCCAGATAGGCGAGGACCTGCCCGTCGCCACTGAGCATGGGCGGCGCCGACGCGTACCCGTCGAACTGCCGGTTCTGCCCCGTCGCCAGATCGCGGACGAACACCCGGTCGTTCCTCCCCGTATTGCCGGGGGTCAGGTTGTTCGCGTACGAGGTGAACACGGCGCGGTCGCCGGCCGGCGTGATCGACACCCGGGCGGAATCATCGTTGGCCTGGGTGCCGTCGGCCGCGACGCTGACCCTCTCGATACCGGCCGAGCGGACGCCGGCACCGCCCACGCCCCCGGCAGGCCCGGCCCAGGCCGCTCCGGGCAGGGCCGCCGCGACCACACAGACCACGGCCGCCGTGCTCAGGGCGACCCGTCCACGTCTGACCGTTGTGACCCGGTTCGTACGTCCTCGCATGTATCCCCCCACGCAACTTCCGCTTCGGCTCCCCGTTCGGAGAACCACCGACCATCAAAAAGCGCCGGAGCGACGCGGTCAACGCGTAGACGCGCCAGATGACCCGCCTGGACAGACGGTTTCGGTCATCCGGGAACCGTCCCCGCCACTCGGCCAACTCCCGCCCCAATGACGACAGTCGGCCCCGGCGAGGCCTGGGCGGCGGTCACGGGAGGACTCCTCACCGATCGATCACCGCCGGGACCGAGAAACCGCCCCGCCGCCGGCCGGCACTCGAAGCACCCGCCGCCGGCCGGCCCGGCCCCGGCCGCCCCCCCTCGCGGAAACAGGCCATCCCCGCCCCGGGCCGTGGCCGCAGCGGCCTTGGTCATCCGGCTTCGTACGTGACCGTCCTCCGGCCGGCAGCTACGGCCTGGCGCGTCGGTTGAACCGGGACTTCTCCAGCTCCGACAACGGCGGCTCAGGCGCCGGCCCGGTTTCGTTGTAGACGGCGATGGGGTCGTCCGACGCTGACCACGAACCGACCCACAAGGGTTCACGAGTTGCTGTGGGCCTGTCGGAGGTGGCTCAGCGATCACCATCGGGGAGTCGTCCGGCCTTGGTGACAGGTCCGGACCACCAGTCCGGTTGACCGGCGGGCCGCCGAGAGGCTTCCGGTTCTCGGTGGGCCGACTCCTCGGCCCTGCGGTGCGGTGCGGGGCGGCCTGGGCCGGCTCAGGCTCTCAGGCGGGGGTGGGGTGATCAAGGAAACGGATACGCGCACGTTCGCGGCGTTGGGCGGCCGGAACGTCGGGGTGGCGGGCGTCGGCGTCGTGCCAGCGTCGGTGGGCGTGCAGCGCGCGGGCCTGAACCGGGTGGTTCGGAGCCCAGTGACGGGTCCTCCTGTCGTTGCGGGTCGAGAGACTGTCCATGATCACGTGGCCGGGGCACCGTTCGGAAGCGCCGCTCGGATCGATCCGAGCGCGGCCAAGCCGATATCCCCTCGCCCCACAGCGCCCCGAGACGCTACAATCCACACAGGAGCCACTGGACGCCCACCTCACGGTGCGGGAACCTGGCCCCATGGCACAGCGGACACGGTCCGCGGCCGGCCGCTCCGGATAGCAGGCAGACCGACGCTCCCCGCCCTCCCGGCCAGGCACATCGGCAGTACATGAGCGCCGCCCCGCAGTGGCCGCTTCCCGGGAAAGATCCGCGCTCCTGGCAGACGGTGAACCCCGCGTGCTCACCTCCCTCGCCCACACCGGGGCGCTGGAGCGCCGGACCGCCACCCGCGGACACAACCGCCAGGGTCCGGACGCTCCGGCCGAACTCGTTCCCGAGCTCCGCACCCAGCCGGCAGCGCCACCAACCGCGCCGCTCCACGCCACGTCCGGCCCGCCCAGTGCCGCCAGACACCCTCTGACTCAACAGGAGTACCAATCTCGTGACGACCACCACCGAACCCTCGACCACCACACCGCTGGACAGCCTGCTGAAGGCCGACCTCCATCGACTCGCCTCCGCCCTGAGCGTCCCGGGCGCCTCCCGCCTGCGCAAGGGCCAACTCGTCGAGGCAATCACCGCCAAGCGCCTCGCCGGCCGACCGACCCCGCCCACGGCCGGTCCCGGTCCCAGGCCCGCCGACACCGAAAGCCCAGGGGCCCGCCCCGCACTGCCGCCTCAGCGAACCCGCGACCGCGCCGGCCGGCCGGCGCAGCCCGCCACCACCGCGGGGAGCGGCCTCGTCCCGGCCTCCGGAGTGCTGGACATCCACGACGGGAACGCCGTCCTGCGGACCTCCGGCTACCTCCCCGGCCCCACCGACCTGCACGTGCCCGCCCGCCAGCTGCGCGCTCTCGGCCTGCGCTCCGGCGACGTCCTGACCGGCGCCGCACGCCCGCACAGCGGCGACCGCCGCCCGCTCCTGGAGCGCATCGACACGGTCAACGGCCGCCCCGCCGACAACCTCCCGCCCCGGCCCGCGTTCAACGACCTGACGCCGCTGTACCCGCAGCAGCACCTGCGCCTGGAGACCGGCCCGCGCGAACTGATCGGCCGGGTCCTCGACCTGGTGGCCCCGATCGGAAAGGGCCAGCGCGGTCTGATCGTGGCACCGCCCAAGGCCGGCAAGACGATGGTCGTGCAGAGGATCGCGGCGGCGATCGCCCACAACCACCCCGAGACGCACCTGATGGTCGTCCTGGTCGACGAGCGTCCGGAGGAGGTCACCGACATAAGGCGCTCGGTCAAGGGTGAAGTCATCGCCTCCACCTTCGACCGGCCCGCCCGCGAGCACATCGCCGTCGCCGAACTCGCCGTCGAGCGCGCCAAGCGACTCGTCGAACTCGGCCACGACGTGGTGGTCCTGCTCGACTCCGTCACCCGCCTCACCCGTGCCCACAACGCCGCAGCACCCGCCCACGGACGAACCCTCAGCGGCGGCCTGGACGCCACCGCCATCCAGCGCCCGAAGAAACTCTTCGGCGCGGCCCGCAACGTCGAGAACGGCGGCTCGCTGACCATCCTGGCCACCGCCCTCGTCGACACCGGCTCCCGCATGGACGACCTGATCTTCGAGGAGTTCAAGAGCACCGGCAACATGGAGCTGCGCCTCGACCGCCGCCTCGCCGACAAGCGCCTCTTCCCCGCCGTCGACGTCCGGGCCTCCGGCACCCGCCGCGAGGAACTCCTCCTCGGCCACACCCGCACCCCCGCCGCCCGGACCCTCCGCCGTGTCCTGGGAAACCTCGACCTCCAGCCGGCCGCGGAACTGCTCCTGAACCGCCTCAAGCAGACCACCACCAACACCGAACTTCTGCGCCAGGTGGCAACCAGCGCCCCGACTCCCCCGGCCTGAACCGAACCGGCACCATGTCCTGGAACTCCACCGCCCCTCGCCCGGTCGGAAGTCGTCGTTCTGCCGTGCGGTAGTCCACTCGTGCCCGGCGAAGCGAGCTCTCCGCCCGTCTCACACAGGTGGGCGGCCGCGGGTCGCCCGAATCCCTCCCGGAGGGGCGCCGCCGGCCCGTATGCTGCGGGCCCTGGGCCAGGGTGGACCGGCGGGGGGTTGGGTGCGAGCGGGGGGTGTGCTCGACGGGCGGTACCGGTTGGTCCGCGAGCTCGGCCGGGGCGGATTCGGTGTCGTGTGGGAGGCCTACGACTCCCGGGTCGGCAGGCCCGTGGCGGTCAAGACGGTTCGGAACCTCGCCAGGCTGCGACACTGCCCTTCAGTACAGACACGACACCGCTGTCCAGCGACACACAGCACTGACCGGTAGGGCGCGGTCTGCCCGCGCGCTTCCTCCCCCGCGACCTCGGGCTCGGCCGCCCGGGCCTCCAGGCCCGGCTGGACGCCGCCCACGAGGACACCTTCAG
>NZ_JBHXKE010000062.1:0-39904 GCF_042722765.1 Kitasatospora sp. NPDC058406 | reverse complement strand
AGAGATCGTCCAGGACGGTCACCTGGTGACCCGCCTCCAGCAGGTGGGCGGCCACCACACTGCCGACATAGCCGGCGCCACCCGTGACCAGGTACTTACTCATGCTCGACCTCCAGCGGACGATGGTTCCGCCGTCGGCGGGCCATCGGAGACGTACGTACGACTGCGGCCCATTCTCCCTGGCCCCCAGGGTGCTCCGGACCATCGGGACGGCCACCCTATGCCAGGTTTGACCCGGTTCCGGATGCCCGTACGAGCCCCGTACGCCCGCACGACACTTCGGGCTTCGCGCCCGCAGCCGGGCCGGGCGTTCCCGAACGGTGGAGCACCCCGGTCCGGGGCCCGCCGCGGAGGCCGGAGCCGGGCCCGGGCCGGGCGCCCGGAGACGGGACCCGGGCCGTGGAACCGGGGCGGAATCGGCGCCGCGCCACGCTCAGGGCCGGGCCATCCGGTCCAGCAGCCCGGTGCGCGCCGCGACCGCCGCCGCCTCCAGGCGGGTCCGGGCACCGAGCTTCATCAGCACCCGCTGGACGTGCGTCCGCGCCGTGCTCGCGGCGATCCGCATCCCCGCCGCGATCGCCGCGGTGTCCTCGCCGTCCGCGATCCGCGCCAGCACCTGGACCTCACGCCGGGTCAGCAGCCGCAGCAGCCGGACCGCCTCGTCGTCCGGCTCCGCCGCCGGCCTGAGCAACTGGTCGAAGGCGCCCCGGAGCACCTCCACGGTGACCGCCGCCTCGCCCGCCCGGGCCCGGGCGATGGCCCGCTCGACCACCTCGATCCGCTCGTCGCTCGGCACGTAGCCGGCCGCACCAGCGGCGAACGCCCCTGCCACTCCCCGCAGTTCACCAACCGGACCGAGAACGATGACCGCCACCTCGGGCCGCTCCCGGCGGATCCGGCGCAGCCCCTCGAAGGCCCCCGGATCGGCCGGCGCGGACACGCCCAGCAGGCACACCTCCGGCCGCCGGCCCGCCACCAGGTCGGCCGCCGACCCCGCCGGCGAGCCGACCGCGAGCACCCGGTGACCACGTAACTGGAGCGCGGTGGCCAGCGCCTCCGCCAGTAGCCGGTGGTCGTCGACCACCACGAGTCGAACACCCATGAGGCCCTCCAGGTCGGCGTCCGGCCCGCGCCCCCGCCCGCTCGGGACAGATGGCCGATGACGCACCATCACAGCGCATTCCGTACCCGACTTGCTAGGCCGTCTCACCGCCACCGCGAGGGCGGACACACGAAAAAGACCCCCGCCTGATGGCGGAGGTCCTTTGCCGAGCCCCCATGCGGAATCGAACCGCAGACCTTCTCCTTACCATGGAGACGCTCTACCGACTGAGCTATAGGGGCTTGTTCACCTCGTCCGCGCCAGCCTGACCACTGCCCGCTCGAACAAGGAAGACACTACACGGCCCGGCGCCGGAAAGGGAAATCGACCCGGGCCGGGATCCGGCCGCGTTCAGCCCTCCCCGTTCGCCCGGTCGACCCCCTCCCGGACGGCCAGCATCGCCGGGGCGTGCTCCTCGGTCCAGCGACCGAGCGGCGCGACCAGATCGGCCAGCTGCAGGCCGAGCGGCAGCAGCTCGTAGACCACCCGCGGCGGCGTCTCCGGGTACACCGTGCGCCGGACCAGCCCGTGCCGCTCCAGCGTGCGCAACGACTGGGTGAGCATCTTGCGACTGATCCCGTCGACGGCTCGCCGCACCTCGGAGAACCGCTGCCCGCCCAGCTCGCCGAGGCTCATCACGATCAGCAGGGCCCACTTGTCCGCCAGGACGGCGAAGACGACCCGGCTGGGACAGAGCCGGGCGAAGACATCGAGCCCCTGCGCCTGCCCGACCACCGCCGGACGGCGCTCCTGTGTCGTCATGCCGCCAGCGTAGCGATCCGGGCCCCCGATCCCCCTCGGTCACCAGAGGGGGGACCCGGTCCCCCGCCCGGACACTCCGCCTTCCCTTCCTACCCGGCGGCACGGGCTCGCCGCCACCGGCCTCACCAACTCGGCCTCATCAACTCGGCCTCCGGGAGCGGCGGCCGGAGCACGGCCCCGGCCACCGCGCCTGCGCCGGCCCCCGGCCGACCCCCGCCACCGCGCGCTACGCCGCCGGGTCCGCCTCCGCCCCCAGGCGGCCGGTCACCCGGCGACGCCCGCCGTGCGCCCCGGCCACCGCCAGGTCCGTCCCGCTCGTCTCCGGCAGCAGCCGCAGGCAGAGCAGTGCCACCACCCCCCACACCGCCAGGTACCAGCCGACCGGCTCCGCCGTCCCGTACGCCTCCGTCAGCCTGGTCGCGATCAACGGGGTGGTCGCCCCGCCCACCACCCCGCCCAGGTTGTAGGTGAGCGCCGCCCCCGTGTACCGCACCCGGGTCGGGAACAGCTCCGGCAGGAACGCCGCCAGCGGACCCAGCAGGCACCCCAGCACCACCATCGCGCCCGCCAGCGCCAGGAACATCAGCGGCCGGCGCACCGTCTCCAGCAGCGGGAACAGCACCAGACCCCACGCCACCGCCAGCACCGTCGCCAGCTGCAGCGTCCACCGCCGCCCCCACACGTCACTGCGCCGCGCGCTCAGCCACACCGTCACGCCTTTCCCCGCCGCGCCCGCCAGCAGCATCGACAGCACCAGCGTGCTCGGCACCCCGAGTCCCGTCGTGGCGTACGCCAGCGCGTACGTGGTGGTCAGGTAGAACAGCGCGTACCCCACGGTGATCGCGCCGCAGCCGAGCAGCACCGTCCGCCAGTGCCCGCGCAGCACCTCCATCACCGGCGCCCGCTCCGCCCCCGTCCGCACCTCCCCCTTGAACAGCGGCGTCTCCTCCAGCCGCAGCCGCACGAAGAGCCCCACCGCCACCAGCGCCAACGACGCCAGGAACGGCACCCGCCAACCCCAGGACCGGAACGCGGCCTCGTCCAGGCCCAGTTGGAGCGCCAGGAACACCCCGTTGGCCAGCACGAAGCCACTCGTCGGCCCCAACTGCAGATACGCCCCGTACCGCCCACGCTGCCCGGCCGGCGCGTTCTCCGCCACCAGCAGCGCCGCACCGCCCCACTCGCCGCCCAGACCCACCCCCTGGCACACCCGCAGCACCACCAGCGCCACCGGCGCCCACCACCCCCACACCGCGAACCCCGGCAGCAGTCCCACCGCAGCCGTCGACAGCCCCATCAGCAGCAACGACACCACCAGCGTCGTCTTCCGCCCCAGCCGGTCCCCGAAGTGCCCGAACGCCACCGCCCCCAGCGGCCGGGCCAGGAACGCCACCGCGTACACCGAGAACGCCGCCAACAGCGCCCCCACCGTGCCCAGTTCGGGGAAGAACACCCCGCCGAAGACGAGCGCGGCCGCCGTCCCGTAGATAAAGAAGTCGTAGAACTCGATCGCCGTACCGATCAGCGCCGCAGCCGCAGCCCGCCGCATCTGTCCCTTCGCACCCATACCACCACCCTGGCGACCTCCCGACGCCCCGGACCAGCCTCCACCCGAGTGACACCGGCGCCCTCACCCCCACCACGCGCCGCCCCGCACGCCGGTCCGAACTCCCGCCCGGAGAAGGCCGCGTACCGTGCAAGGCGCGGGGCACACCTGCCGTCGGGCTACCGCACGTACGGGTTGCCACTCGGCGGCAGAGGCGGCACCCCGGCCGCCCCGGGCCGCGCCGACCGCCGCCGCACCACCACGAACGCCACCCCACCGGACACCAGCACCAACCCACCGGCCACCGCCGCAACCACCGGCACCACACCACCCGAGCCGGCCGCTTCGCCGACCGCCTTACCCTCCCCCGGAACACCCGAGGAACCCGCCGGGCTCACCGGAGCCGCCGGAACGGCCGAGGACGGAGCGGCCGAGGACGGAGCGGGTGAGGACGGAGCGGGTGAGGACGGAGCGGGTGAGGACGGAGCGGGTGAGGACGGAGCGGGTGAGGACGGAGCGGGTGAGGATTCACCGACCGCCTGCTCTGGAATCGGATACACATCCGCCGGCCCCGGATCCCCGGGCTCGGTCAGGGCAACTCGCGGGCGCACAATGCCGTATCCGACGATGTCATTCCGATCGGACCCGTCCGTCGGCTTCCCGGCGGTGTTGATGAGTACCCGCACAACTTGATTGGCACTCCATTCAGGGTGAACCGCCCACAGCAGCGCAGCGGAAGCCGAGACGATCGCTGCGGCATCGGACGTTCCGTGAGTCTTGCAGTACCCCGAAGGCCCAATACACGCGTTGTACATGTCGACACCGGGTGCAGCAACATCGACCTGCGGCCCCTGTTCCGACTCCGGCGCAACCCAGCCGTTCCGGTCCACCGCCCCGACACCGACCACTCCCGGCAATGCTCCTGGATACTCGATCGGATTGCCCGACTGCGCCGAGTTCCCGACGCTGGCGACCACCAAGGCACCCTTGGCGGCTGCGTGCGAGACGGCACCCGTCATCGCCGCCATGTCGGCCTCCGACGCGCCAGCCAAGGTGCCGCCCTGAGAGATGTTGATGACCTTGGCACCCTGGTCAGCCGCATACGTAATGGCATGTCCGATCTGCTTGAAGAACTCCGTCGTGGCAACCCGACCCGCGTTCGAGTCGTTCTTGATCTTCAAAGGCAGAACCCTTGCGCCTGGGGCCAGGCCGAATGCCCCCTTACCACCCATCCCCTTGCCGGATCCAGCAATGAGACTGGCAATACCGGTGCCATGCCCATCAGAGGAGGTCCCCACCCCGCCTGGCAGACCGCTAAAGTCTTTCCCCGGTAAGAGCTGGCCCAGAAGGTCCGGATGCTCAAAGTTGAAACCACCGTCAATGACAGCGACTGTGATGCCCTGGCCTTTGCTGGTCGTCCAGATCTCGGGCACCTTCATGACATCAAGGTGCCATTGCTGCTCTCGGATCGATTCCACAGCAAGTGCAGGTCCCGCCACCGGACCGGCGACGATCCCTGCCGCGAGCACCGTCGCAGTGACCCCCCGCCCACGCACCCATACGCTCGTCCGCCGCATCACAGCTCCCTCGTCGGTCTCGCCGTCAGGTCCGCACCGGCCACCGGGGTGAGCCCAACGGCCGGGCGATCGTTCCCGCGCTACTCGATCACGCCCGGATTGCTCCTCGGAGTACCGCTGGTCCAGGTCTCCTCGTCCTCGTGCAGGTAGTCGGCCCGCTTGCGGCGATCGCGCCCGCTCCGCTCCGCCGTACCGCCCATCATGCCCGGCCCCATCATGCCGTTCTGGACCTGACGCGCCCCGCCCTCGGCAGCAGCCCCAATGCCTGGAGCCCGGTTCCGTAGGCCACTCCCGCCAGGCGTGAACTCCCCGCCGGCCACCGGGCCGCTCTGCCCACCGATGACACCGCCCCCGGTGGAACCGGAGCCACGTCCACGCGAGCCACCTCCCACCACACTGCCGCCGCCAAAACCGCCCATGCCCGGTTGAACACCTCCGCCCTGACCACCGGCCGTGCCCGCCCGACCCTGAGCCTCGCGCGTCCCGAAGACCGGGCCGGACCCACTCGGTCCCGAACCACTGTTTCCCGCAGGAAGGTTCCCGCCTCCGAAGGTGCCTGCGCGGTTCGGCGGGACAGATCCGCCACCACCCTTGACGGGCGCGACAGCGCCACCGAACGGACCGGTCCCTCCGAACGGGGCAGGCCCACCAACGGGGTGAAGGACGGGATCGTTGCCGGGGGTGGTCGGATACCCGGGCACGCCCCCTTGGCCGTGCGATGACACGGAACCGCCATGGCCAGGGCCCGCAGAGCCGGTCGGAGTCGGCGCGGGCGGAAGGCCGTCGAGGCCGGTACCGGGCCGGTCAGTGGGGTACCACGGGGACGGGGACGCTCCCGACTCGCTTGGGTATCGCGGCAGCGGCGCCGATCCACCGGGAGACGAACTCGGTGGGACGTGGCCCAAAGGGCCGGCCCCCTGCGAAGCCGACGCAGACGGATGACTCGCCATGGAGCCGCCACCAGCGACGTAGCCGGTACCTGCTGGGCTGTGGCTACCACCGCGGTAGCCACTACCACTTCGCGAACCGCCCGTGGAGCCACCGGATCCTACGTACGCACCACCACCAATCGTGACGTTCTCCTCACTGTTGCGTGCGCCATGGCTTGATTCGCCCGGCAGCTCAGGCAGCTTGAGGCCGTTCAGCTTGGTGGTCGCGGCCTCGTACGCCTGCCCCAACTTCTCCATCTGGTGAATGGCTTCCTGGTGCGCGGCCTCGATGCGTTTGTGGGCCGCCGCGGCCTCCGCGTAGGAGACCCAGGTCGGGTCCTCCTTCTTCATGATCGCGTCGGTCATCACGGACGGGTTGCCGATCCCGGCCACGCTCACCGTCGAGGGCTTCAGACAGGGCTGCTTGGAGTGGCGGTCCACCGTGTCGATGTCGGTCTTCGGCGGTTCCGGCACGCCGGTCTTCGCGGTGCTCAGCGCCTCGCCGGCCTGGACCATCGCGTCGCCGGCACCCTTCGAGTACTCGCTGATCATCGCCGCCGACCTGTTCAGGTCCGTGGCCCAGGTCTTGAAGCTCTCGGCGGCCGGGCCTTCCCACTGGATCTGGCCGAGGTGGGCGGCCAGCGCCCGACTGAGGTCGTCCAGGACCCGGCTGGCCGCCTTGAGCTGGTTACCCCGGCTGGTCACCTTCGTCGGATCGCTGTTGATGACCATCGACTTGAGTCTGGCGTGCTCGATTCCCTCGAAGTTCGTCCCGCCTGCCATCAGTTGCTCCCCGTGTCACTGGAACTCTTCCCCCGGAGCGGCGTCATGAGAAAGACCCGCCACCGCCCTGCTTCGGCGCCGGTCCGTGCGGTCCGGCCGCCGGAATGTAGGTGTCGGCGTTCTTCGCGACCGCCTTGACCGCCGCCGTCTGGTGTTCCTCGTTGCTCCCGTACGTGCCCGCCGTCTGGGCGACCGCCGCGCTCATCCTGCCGATCTGGTCGGCGAAGGCCTTCGAGAGCTGGGCGATCGCCGCGTGCGTCTTGTCGTACGCGGCCATCAGGTCCTTGGACTCACTGAAGCCGGTGCCGAGGTTCCCCTCCGCCAGTTTCTGTTCCTTGACCTTGTGCTGGGCGGCCTCCGACCCCTCCAGGGAGGCCAGCAACGCGTCGACCTTCTTCTTGAAGTTGATCAGCGTGTCGAGTTCGACCTTGACGTCCTTGGATCCGAACGCCGCCACCAGCGCTGTGGCGCTGACGTCGACCTGGACCTGACTGGCCGTCCTGCCGATCCAACTGTTGTCGAGCGACCACGGCTTCACTTCGCCGTTGGGGCCGTCCGCCCAGCCCGCGCCGCCCGGTCCAGCCTCGCCTGGCACAGCAGTCCACCTCTCCCCCGTTCGCGGGGCGCCCCCGGCGCCACGCCGCGACGTACCGTCAACTACACGGCCGTGCAAGCGAAACGGTCCCGACGACCGGCATCGTCCCGCCCGGGCGCACCCGTCCGCCCGTAGGCCGGGTGCCGCCCCGGCCATGGTAGCCACCGCCCCGCCGGACGGGCAGGGACCATGGCCCGCCTGTATGCGATCGGTACGAACGTGACACACGGCGAGGGGCCCCGCGCCCCGGGGCAGGCCCGCCCGTGGCCCCGCCCGCGGCCCCCGACAGCCGGGGACACCCGGCGGGCGCACCCGGAGGACGCCCCGCCCCGACGGTTAGACTGATCGGGTCCGGTTCCGCCGGATACGACCTCATCTGCCGCGCAATGTCGCACAGCAGCGATCCGGGCCGCCCCGCTCTCCACCCGGGGCAGGCCCCGCAGCAGATCGGACGCAGCCTCGTGACCGCCGCCCCGCCCGCCGACGCCCCCTGGTGGGCCCGCGCCGCCCGGCCGGCGCGGCCTCCGCTGCCGCTCGCGCTGATGGTGCGCGCCGCGTTCGGCATGGCGGTGCCGCTGGCGGTCGGCCTGCTCACGCACCGGGTGGACCTCGGCGTGTTCGCCGGGCTGGGTGCGATGCACGCCACCATGAACGACCGGATCGAGCCGGTCCGGCTGCGCGCCCCGCGGATCGGCGGAGCCGTCCTCGCGTCGGCACTCGGCATGCTGATCGGCACCGCGCTGCAGCACCTCCAGCCGGCTGCGCTCACGCTGGGCGCCGTGTTGACCGTCACGGCCTTCGTCTCGGGGGCGCTGAGCGCGACCGGCCCGCGGGGTTCGGCGGCCGGCATGCTGCTGCTGGTGTCGGCGGCATTGGGCAGTGGCATGCCGCTGCCTCACCCCTGGTGGGCGGCGGCGCCGATGATGCTGGCCGGTGCGGCGTTCGTGGTCCTGCTGGGCCTGCCGTCGCGCAGTTACCGGCGGCCCGCGGCGGATCCCCGCAACCGCGCGCTGGCGGCCGCGTACGACGCGCTGGGCCGGGTGCTGGCCGATCTCGGTACGCCGCAGGGCGCGGCCTCCCGCCAGGTGCTGACGGCCCGTCTGAACCAGGTGCAGGACCTGCTGCCCCCGCCCCGCCCCCGTCTGCCCGATTCGCCGCGCACGGTCCGGCTCCGCCGGATGTACGAGGCGGCGCTGGCGGCGACCGAGGCGGCGGCCGGTCTGCTGTGGGCGTGGCGGCCGGTCCCGGCCGAGGTGGCGGAGGTGCCTGCCCGGCTGGCGCGGGCCGTGGAGCGCGGCGGCGGCGAGGTGCCGGTGCCGGACTGGCTGCCGGACACGCCGTCGCGGCGGGCGTTGGACGCGGCTCTGCGGGCGGCCTCGGAGACGGTCGCGGGCCGCGAGACGGCGCCGGGCACCGCGCCCGCCCCGCCGCCGGATCCGTGGCGGCTGCGGGTGCGGCTGCTGTCGGCCGCCTCGGTCCGGTACGGGCTGCGGGTGGCGCTCTGCATCGCGGTCGGCTCGGCCGTCACGGCGTCGCTGCCGCTCAGCAAGAGCTACTGGGTGCCGATGACGATCGCCTTCGTGCTGAAGCCGGACCTCGGGTCGGTGTTCCTGCGTGCGGTGAGCCGCTCGGTCGGAACGGTCCTCGGGGTGGCGGTGACGGCGGGTCTGCTCTCGCTGACCACCGACGCCTGGGCGCTGACCGGGATCGCCGCGCTCTGTGTGGCCCTGCTGCCGTACGCGACGGCGGCGCACTACGGGCTCAACACCGTGGTGATGACGCCGATGGCGTTGGTCCTGTTGCAGTTGGGCGGGCAGAGCGGGGCGGCCGAGTTCTGGCCCCGGCTGCTGGACACCGTGCTGGCCAGCGCGATCGTGCTGCTGTTCGGCTACCTGCTCTGGCCGGAGCGTGCGCGTCACCGGATCGAGCCGCGCCTGGTGACGGCGGCTGCGGCGCTGGAGTCCTACCTGGCCTCCGTGGCGCAGCCGGACGGTCCCCAGCCGCTCGCCGAGGTGTGGTTGCGCCGGACCGCCTACCGGGCGCTGGCCGACGCCCGGTCGGAGGTGGAGCGGGGGCTCTCCGAGCCTCCGCCGACCGGGCGGCTGGCCGCGCAGTGGCTGCCGGCGACGGCCGCGCTGGAGCGGCTGAGCGGCGCGGTGGCGGCGTTCGCGGCGCAGCGCCGGTACGGCGGCCGGGTGCCGGATCCGGTCGAGGTGGCGCGGGTCCGGCGGGCGCTGGACGATCTGACGGCGGCGGCCCGCGCGCATCGTCCGCCCACGCGCGCGGCGGTGCGGCCGACCCGGCCGCACGACCCGACGCGCAGCGCGCTGGGCCGTGCGGCGGACGAGCTGGACACGCTTCTCGGCAGTGGTCGGCCCGACGGTGGTCGGTAGGCACCCGCAGGGCGCCGGGGGGCCGCCCTCGCCGGACGTGGACCGACCCAGTACCGGCCTCGTACCGGCCTAGTACCGACCCAGAACCGGCCTGGTACCGGCCTAGACCTGCTCGGCCAGCTCCAGCCAGCTCAGCTCCAGCTCCTCCTTCTCCTCCCGCACCGCCCGCAGCTGGGTGTCCAGCTCGGCGACCTTGGAGAAGTCCGCGGCGTGCTCCGCGAGCTGGGAGTGCAGCTTGGACTCCTTCTGGTCCAGCTTGGCGATCTGCCGCTCCAGCTTCTGCATCTCCTTCTTCGCCGCCCGGGCGTCGCCGGACGACAGCCCGGTGGCGTCGGTGGCGGAGCCGGAGGCCGCAGCGGGGACGGCCGGGGCCGAGGCGGCGGCCATCCGGGCCCTCCGCTCCAGGTACTCGTCGACGCCGTTCGGCAGCATCCGCATCCGCTGGTCGCCGAGCAGCGCGTGCGTGACGTCCGTGGTCCGCTCGATGAAGAAGCGGTCGTGGCTGATGACGACCATGGAGCCGGGCCAGCCGTCGAGGAGGTCCTCCAGCTGGTTGAGCGTCTCGATGTCGAGGTCGTTGGTGGGCTCGTCCAGGAAGAGCACGTTGGGCTCGTCCATGAGCAGCCGGAGCAGCTGGAGCCGGCGCCGCTCGCCGCCCGACAGGTCGCCGACCGGCGTCCACTGCTTGTCCTTGCCGAAGCCGAACTGCTCGCAGAGCTGGCCGGCGCTCATCTCCCGGCCCTTGCCGAGGTCGACCCGCGAGCGGACCTGCTCGACGGCCTGGAGGACCCGGATGTCCGGGTCGAGCTCGACGACCTCCTGGGAGAGGTAGGCCAGTCGGACCGTCTTGCCGACCTTGATCACGCCGGACGCGGGCTGGACGTCGCCCTCCGAGGCGTACGCGTCGCGCATCGCGCGCAGCAGCGAGGTCTTGCCGGCGCCGTTGACGCCGAGCAGGCCGATCCGGTCGCCGGGGCCGAGCTGCCAGGTCAGGTTCTCCAGGAGCAGCTTGGGCCCGGCCTTGACGGTCACGCCCTCCAGCTCGAAGACGGTCCGGCCGAGGCGGGCGTTGGCGAACTTCATCAGCTCGCTCTTGTCCCGCGGGTCGGGGACGTCGGCGATCAGGGCGTTGGCGGCCTCGATCCGGTAGCGCGGCTTGGAGGTGCGGGCGGGGGCGCCGCGGCGCAGCCAGGCGAGCTCCTTGCGGGCCAGGTTCTGGCGCTTCTGCTCCTCGACGGCCTCGATCCGGGACCGCTCGGCGCGCGCGAAGACGTAGTCGGAGTAGCCGCCCTCGTACTCGTGGACGGCGCCGTTCTGGACGTCCCACATGCGGGTGCAGACCTGGTCGAGGAACCAGCGGTCGTGGGTGACGCAGACGAGTCCGGAGCGGCGCGCCTGGAGGTGCTTGGCGAGCCAGGCGATGCCCTCGACGTCGAGGTGGTTGGTGGGCTCGTCGAGGACGATCAGGTCGGGCGAGCCGAGCAGCAGCTTGGCGAGGGCGATCCGGCGGCGCTCGCCGCCGGAGAGCGGGCCGATGACGGTGTCCAGGCCGTTGGGGAAGCCGGGCAGGTCGAGTCCGCCGAAGAGTCCCTCGATGATGTCGCGGATGCGCGCGTCGCCGAGCCACTCGTGGTCGGCGCGGCCGGCGATGACCTCGTGCCGGATGGTGGCCTCGGGGTCGAGCGAGTCGTGCTGGGTGAGGACGGCGAGCTGGAGGCCGCCGGAGTGGGTGATCCGTCCGCCGTCCGGTTCCTCCAGCTTGGCGAGCATCCGGATCAGGGTGGTCTTGCCGTCCCCGTTGCGTCCGACGACGCCGATCCGGTCGCCCTCGCTGACGCCGAGGCTGACCCCGTCCAGAAGGGCCCGGGTGCCGTAGACCTTCGTGACGGACTCGATGGTGGCGAGGTTGACGGCCACGTGTGCTGCGCTCCATGGTTCGAGGAATCGGGGCTCGGGCGGAGCCCCGATCCTCCCCAGCCTAGTGGGCCGCCTCGGCCGACCCGGCCGCCGAGCGGTTCGCCGGGGCGGGGCCCGCCCCGCTCGGAGCCGTCCGCGCCCCGCGGGACGAAGCCCCCGGCCGCCTCACCCGGCGAGGACCGCCGCCCCGGGCACCGGCCCGTGGGTGGCGTGCGCGGCCCGGCAGCTGCCGGAGGCGCGCAGCGCGGCGGCGACGGCCTCGGCCGCGTCGGCGTCCTTGGCCAGGAAGGCGCAGGTCGGTCCGGAA
Organism: Kitasatospora sp. NPDC058406; assembly: GCF_042722765.1. Classification (NCBI taxonomy): domain Bacteria; kingdom Bacillati; phylum Actinomycetota; class Actinomycetes; order Kitasatosporales; family Streptomycetaceae; genus Kitasatospora; species Kitasatospora sp. NPDC058406. The sequence goes on along the minus strand of NZ_JBHXKE010000062.1, from coordinate 27,993 downwards.
CCGGAGACCAGGGCCCCGAGCGCGCCCGCCTCGGTGCCGGCCCGCAGGGTGTCGGCCAGGGCCGGCCGCAGGGAGAGCGCGGCGGGCTGGAGGTCGTTGGCGAGCGCCCCGGCGAGGGCGACGGCGTCACCGCCGGCGAGGGCGGCGAGCAGGGCGGGGTCGGCGTCGGGGGTGGGTACCTCGGTGGCGGCGGAGCCGGTGCCGGCCTCCTCGCGGAGGCGGTCGCACTCGCGGAAGACGGCGGGGGTGGAGAGGCCGCCGTCGGCGACCGCGAAGACCCAGTGGAAGGTCCCGGTGACGGGCAGCGCTTCGAGGATCTCGCCGCGGCCTCGGCCCAGGGCGACGCCGCCGGCCAGGGCGAACGGCACGTCCGAGCCGAGCTCCGCCGCCAGGTCGAGCAGCACGTCCGCAGGCGTGTCCAGGCCCCACAGGGCGTCGCAGGCGACCAGCGCCGCCGCACCGTCGGCGCTGCCGCCGGCCATGCCGCCGGCCACCGGGATGGCCTTGGCGATGTGCAGGTGGACGTCGGGCTCGGCGAGGCCGTGGTGGGCGGCGAGCAGCCGGGCGGCGCGGGCGGCGAGGTTGTTCCCGTCCAGCGGGACGGCGTCGGCGTCCGGACCGGTGCAGCCGAGCGTGACGCCCTGCCCGGGCTCGCCCGGGGTCGCCGTCACCTCGTCGCCGAGGGCGACTGCGAAGAAGACGTTGGCCAGGTCGTGGAAGCCGTCGGCGCGCAGTCCGCCGACTCCCAGCTGGACGTTGACCTTGGCGGGGACTCGTACCGTGACGCTCACTGAGGGCCCTTACTCCGGTTTGTGTTCGGCGATCGCGGCGAACTGCTCCACCGTCAGCATCTCGCCGCGCAGCTTGTGGTCGATCCCGGCGCCGGCGAGTGCCTGCTCGGCGGCGGCGGGGGAGCCTGCCCAGCCGGCGAGTGCGGCGCGCAGGGTCTTGCGGCGCTGGGCGAACGCGGCGTCGACGACCGCGAACACCTCGTCCCGGGTGGCGGTGGTGACGGGGGGCTCGTGGCGGATCAGCGAGACCAGCCCGGAGTCGACGTTGGGCGCGGGCCAGAACACGTTCCGCCCGATGGCCCCGGACCGCTTCACGTCGGCGTACCAGTTGGCCTTGACGGACGGCACGCCGTACACCTTGTTGCCCGGCTTGGCGGCGAGCCGGTCGGCGACCTCGCTCTGCACCATCACCAGCGTCCGTTCGATGCTGGGGAAGGTGGCGAGCATGTGCAGCAGCACCGGCACGGCCACGTTGTACGGGAGGTTGGCGACCAGCGCGGTCGGCGCGGGGCCGGGCAGCTCGGTGACCACCATGGCGTCGCTGAGGACCAGGTCGAAGGCGTCGGCCTTGCCGGGCATCCGGGCGGCGACGGTGTCCGGCAGGTGCCGGGCGAGCACCGGGTCGATCTCGACCGCGGTGACGTGCCGGGCGGCCTCCAGCAGGGCCAGGGTCAGCGACCCGAGCCCGGGCCCGACCTCGACCACCGCGTCCTCGGCGGTCACCCCCGCGGCCCGGACGATCCGCCGCACGGTGTTGCCGTCGATGACGAAGTTCTGCCCGCGCTGCTTGGTCGGCTTGACGCCGAACGCTTCCGCCAGGGCCCGGATGTCCGCGGCGCCGAGCAGATGGCTGTCAGGGGTGGGGTCGGTGGTGCTCACGCGCCAAGGATACGGGCGCGGAGGGTGCTCGGAGTTCGACGACCGCCGCGAGGTCGATCTCCACGGGGTACGGCGCCGGGGTCCGCAGCACGCCCTCGTGCTGCGCGACGGGCAGGTGGACGCCCTTCTCCTCGTCCCGGTGGAACTCGCGGACGATCGGCAGGTTGTCGACGCCGCGGCTCCCTCACTGCACTGATGCCGGTCAGCCCGGGAGTGCCCCGGGACTGCCCCCGGGAGTGCCGAACCGTTCCTCCGGAACCCGATGTTCGTTCGATCGGATCAGTACCCGAACGCCCGGGCCGTGTTCGCCGCGAGGGCCGTGGACAGCTCGTCCTCGTGCAGCCCCAGGGTGTCCGCCATCGACCGCACCGTGACCGGGATCAGGTACGGGGCGTTGGGGCGGCCGCGGTAGGGGTGCGGGGTGAGGAAGGGCGCGTCCGTCTCGACCAGGATCCGGTCGAGCGGGGTGGCGGCCAGCGCGTCGCGCAGCGGCTGGTTGGCCTTGAAGGTGACCGGTCCGGCGAACGACAGGTACCAGCCGTGCTCGGCGCAGACCTCGGCCATCCCGGCGTCGCCGGAGTAGCAGTGGAAGACGGTCCGCTCGGGGGCGCCCTCCGCCAGCAGGACGGCGATGACGTCCTCGTGCGCGTCCCGGTCGTGGATCACCAGGGCCTTGCCGTGGCGCTTGGCCATCTCGATGTGGCGGCGGAACGACTCCTTCTGGATCTCCACGCCCTCCGGCCCGGTACGGAAGTAGTCGAGGCCGGTCTCGCCGACCGCGACGACCTGCGGCAGCGCGGCGAGCGCGTCGATCTCGGCCAGCGCCGCGTCCAGGGCGGCGGCCCCTCCCGGGGCCCGCCGCTGACCGGACCAGCCGTCCGGGTCGCCGAGGAAGATCCGCGGCGCCTCGTTGGGGTGCAGCGCGACGGCCGCGTGCACCTGCTCGTACTGGGCCGCCAGCTCGGCGGCCCAGCGCGAGCCGGGCACGTCGCACCCGACCTGGACGACGGTGGTCACCCCGACCGAGGCGGCGCGCGCCAGGCCGTCGGCGGGGGTGCCCGACTGCATGTCCAGGTGCGTGTGCGAGTCGGCCACCGCCACCGCCAGCGGGGCCGGCAGCGGAGGCGGGGTCGACCGGTCGTCGTCCTTCTTCGGCATCAGTCGTCGTCCTTCTTCTCTGCCGCGAGGGCAGGCCTCAGGAGGCCGGCTTCTCTTCGAGCCGCGGGAACAGGATGTCGCCCTTGGTGACGGTCGAGCCGACGGGCAGCAGGCCCCATCGGGCGGCACCGACGACGTCCTGCTCCGCGAGCGCGCCCAGGCCCTCGGCCGCGCCCAGCGAGAGCCAGAGCTTCTCGGCGGTGGCCGGCATCACCGGGTTGAGCAGCACGGCGGTGGCGCGCAGGGACTCGGCGGCGGTGTAGAGGATGGTGGCCAGGCGGGCCCGGCCCTCGGCCGACTCGTCCTTGGCGACCTTCCACGGTGCCTGCTCGGTGAGGTAGCCGTTGACCTGCTTGACGAACTCGAAGATCGCCGCGAGCCCGCCGGCGAAGTCCAGCTCCTCGCCGATCTTCCGGTCGGCGGTCCGCACCGCCGCCGCGAGGCCGTCCGCGACGGCCTGCTCGGCGTCGCCGTGGGCGGTCGCGGCCGGGAGCGCGCCGTCGTAGTACTTGCCGACCATCGCCGCCACCCGGGAGGCGAGGTTGCCGAAGTCGTTGGCCAGCTCGGAGGTGTACCGGGCGGCGAAGTCCTCCCAGGAGAACGAACCGTCGGTGCCGAACGGGATCGCCCGCAGGAAGTAGTAGCGGTACGCGTCGACGCCGAAGTGCGAGGTCAGGTCGGTCGGGGAGATGCCGGTCAGGTTGGACTTGGACATCTTCTCGCCGCCGACCATCAGCCAGCCGTTGGCGACGACCCGCTTGGGCAGCGGCAGCCCGGCGGCCATCAGCATCGCGGGCCAGATCACCGCGTGGAAGCGGAGGATGTCCTTGCCGACGAGGTGCACGGAGGCGGGCCACAGCTCGGCGAACCGCTCCGGGTCGGCGCCGTAGCCGGCCGCGGTGATGTAGTTCTGCAGCGCGTCGACCCACACGTAGAGGACGTGCTTCTCGTCCCAGGGCAGCGGGACGCCCCAGTTGAAGGTGGAGCGGGAGATGGAGAGGTCCTGCAGGCCCTGCTCGACGAAGCGCAGCACCTCGTTGCGGGCCGTCTCGGGGGCGATGAAGCCGGGGTTCTCCGCGTAGAACTCCAGCAGCTTCGGGCCGTACGCGGAGAGGCGGAAGAAGTAGTTCTCCTCCTCCAGCCACTCGACCGGCTTCTTGTGGATCGGGCAGAGCTTCTCGTCCTCGGTCGCACCGTCGAGCAGCTCGGCGGGGAGCTTGTACTCCTCGCAGCCGACGCAGTACGGGCCGGAGTAGCCGCCCTTGTAGATCTCGCCCTTGTCGTACAGGTCCTGGACGAACTCCTGCACCCGGGCGGTGTGCCGCTCCTGGGTGGTGCGGATGAAGTCGTCGTTGGCGATCTCCAGGTGCTGCCAGAGCGGCTTCCACGCCTCCTCGACCAGCTTGTCGCACCACTCCTGCGGGGTGACGCCGTTGGCCTCGGCGGTGCGCAGGATCTTCTGACCGTGCTCGTCGGTGCCGGTCAGGTACCACACCTTCTCGCCCCGCTGGCGGTGCCAGCGGGTGAGGACGTCGCCCGCCACGGTGGTGTACGCGTGGCCGAGATGGGGGCGATCGTTCACGTAGTAGATCGGGGTGGTGACGTAGTACGCGGAGGTGGTGCCCCCGGTGCTGCTGGTGCTGTGGTCTGCAGTGGCCGCCATGGTCGGAAAGCTTAGTCGGGTGCGCGGACCGCCCTCGACCGGCCGCTCGGCGAGGGGCCTCGCCGCAGCCTCGGGCAGGACCCGTCCGAGGGGCCGGACCGCCCGCGCGACCGCCCGGCCACCACTGCCCGGCCCTCCGGCCGTCCAACCCGATAGCCCGCGAGCCCCGATAGCCCCGTAAGCCCGCGCGAGCCCCGAGAACCCTTCGGTCCCTTCGCTCCCCGCGGCCTCGCAGCCTCGCGGCCGATCAGCCCCGCAGCCGCGCCCAGAACCGCGACCAGGCTCCTCCCGCCGCGCCGGCACCCTCCGCCGCCCCGCGCGTCCGGACCGGCCGGGCGACGACCGGCCCGGCGGGCTCGGCGTGGTCGGGGTAGCCGGGGGCGTGCTGGCCGGTCCGCTCGGCGACGGCCACCCGGCCCTCGCGCATGATCCGCACGGTGTGGCCGCCGCAGCCCGGGCAGGTCGGCTTGAGCAGCGGCGACGGCACCCGGACACCGTTGGCGTGGTACTCGAACACGACGTGCCCGTCACGGGCCACGTGGTGCTCGATGTCGTACGCCTGCTCCCACCCGTACCCGCAGCTCAGGCACGCGAAGGAGTAGGCCTCCCGGACGGTCTCGACGGGAGTGTGCGGCCGGCCGGTCGGGCCGGGGCTGCTCGGGCCGGGGTCGCTCAGGGCGTTGCCGCCGCGGGGGCTACCGATCGTCTCGCTCATAGCCGTCTCCCAGCGCCCGCCGGACGCTCGCCCGGCTGGGTCTTTCCATCCCAGGAAATGCCCGGAACCTCCCCGCCGATGCCCGTCTTGTGAAGACTTGGAGGCGGGTTGGGAATCCCTATACGAAAGGGTGGTTCCTGCCCGAAAACCTCGACCGAAACTTCAGCTGGGTGGGCGTTTACCGGGGCCTTCTCTCCAAGGTACGCGCCGGTCCGTCCACCGGCACCCCCGCGCCGGACGGCCGGGGCGGCGCCGGGGCCCGGCCCGCCGCGGCGCACCGCCCCGGCCCCGACCCGGACCCCGGCTCAACCCCTGAACCAAGCCCCTGAACCAAGCCCCCGGACCAGGCTCCTGGTTCAGGCCCCGGCCGCCGCCGCGTTCTTCGCCGCCACCACGGCGTCGAACACATCCCGCTTGGGCAGCGCCAGCTCGGCCGCGACCGCCGCGATCGCCTCCTTGCGCCGCTCGCCGGCCTCCTCCCGGACGGCCACCAGCCGGGCCAGCTCGGCCGGGGTCAGCTCCTGCGGCGCGGCCGGCGGGGCGCCGGCCACCACCACGGTGATCTCCCCCCGCACGCCCTCGGCCGCCCAGGCCGCCAGCTCGCCGATCGGCCCGCGCTTGACCTCCTCGTAGGTCTTGGTCAGCTCGCGGCAGACGGCCGCGGGCCGGTCGGCCCCGAACGCCTCGGCCATCGCGGCCAGCGCCTCGGCGATCCGGTGCGGGGCCTCGAAGAAGACCATCGTGCGCGGCTCGGCGGCGACGGTGGCGAGCTGCCGGGCCCGGTCCCCGGTCTTGCGGGGCAGGAAGCCCTCGAAGGTGAAGCGGTCCACCGGCAGGCCGGACAGCGCCAGCGCGGTGAGCACGGCGGACGGCCCGGGCACGGCGGTGACCTTGATGTCGGCGGTGACCGCGGCGGCGACCAGCCGGTAGCCGGGGTCGGACACCGACGGCATCCCGGCGTCGGTGACCAGCAGCACGCGGGCGCCGCCGAGCAGCGCCTCGACCAGCTCGGGGGTGCGGCCGACCTCGTTGCCCTCGAAGTAGGAGACGACCCGCCCGGCCGTGGTCACCCCGAGCGCCTGGGTGAGCCGGCGCAACCGCCGGGTGTCCTCGGCGGCGATCACGTCCGCGGTGGCCAGCTCGGTGAGCAGCCGGGGAGGGGCGTCAGAGACGTCGCCGATGGGGGTGCCTGCGAGAACGAGTACTCCTGTCACGGACCCCATCCTTCCAGCAACCGGCGCCCGGGCGCTTTTGGTGACGATTCGGGCAGCTTCGGAGGGAGCCGTCCCACGCTCACGGCACACCCCTACCATGTGGCTGGTGAATGGCGACACGGCGGCCCAGACGCCTACTGGTACAGACCACACCCCGCGAGGTGACGTCGGCGTGCCGGTCCTGACGGACCAGCCGTCGTCCGCCCTGCCGGGTCCGCGCGAGGCCGCCCCGGGGGACGACCCCGGCCCCGGCCCCGTCTCCGACCGCGTTCGGGGCCACGCCGAGGGCCCCGAGCCGTTGGCCGGCACCAGCACGAGCACCGTCACGAGCACCGCCGGCGACACCGCCGGCGACGCCGAGGCCGACGGCGCCCGGGAACCGCGCCCGGCCTGGCTGCGCGGTCTCGCCCGGTTCGGCTACACCCCGGCGCTCAAGGCCTCGCAGGCCGAGCGCCTGGCGCCGCCGATGCCGGACGGCCGGGGCGTGACGCCGAAGCGGGTCCCGCCCTCGCCGCTCCTGCTCCGCCTGGGCATATCCCTGCCGACGCCGCTCTGGTCCTGGCTCTGTCGCTGGGCGGGCTGGCTCGGCCCGCTCGCGGTGGCCCTGTTCGCCGGACTGCTCCGGTTCACCGGCCTCGGGCAGCCGAACGCGATCATCTTCGACGAGACGTACTACGCCAAGGACGCCTACGCGCTCTGGCACGGCGGCTACGAGATCAGCTGGCCGGAGGGCGCCAACGACAAGATCATGGCGGGCGCCGGGGTCCCGTACCAGTCGAACCCCTCGTACGTGGTGCATCCGCCGGTCGGCAAGTGGATCATCGGGGCCGGCGAGCAGCTGTTCGGGATGAACCCCTTCGGCTGGCGGTTCGCGGTGGCCCTGCTCGGCACCCTCTCGGTGCTGATGGTGGCCCGGATCGCCCGCCGGCTCTTCCGCTCCACCCTGCTGGGCTGCGTGGCCGGGCTGCTGCTCGCGGTGGACGGCCTGCACTTCGTGCTCAGCCGGTCCGCCCTGCTGGACCTGGTGGTGATGTTCTGGATCCTCGCCGCCTTCGGCTGCCTGCTGCTGGACCGCGACCGCACCAGGGCCCGGATCGCCGCCCGGATCGGCGACGGCCCGGACACGGGGCTCGCCCACCGGCTCAACCTGGGCTGGCGCCCGTACCGGATCGCGGCCGGCGTCTGCGTGGGCCTGACCTGCGCGACCAAGTGGAGCGGCCTGTACGTGGCGGCGGCCTTCGGCCTGCTGACGGTGCTGTGGGACGTGGGCTCGCGCCGGCTGGCCGGCGCGAGCCGCCCGTACCTGTGGACGCTGGTGCGCGACGCGGTGCCCGCATTCGTCTCGATCGTGGGCACCTCGGTGGTCGTCTACATCACCTCCTGGTGGGGCTGGTTCGCCAGCAGCACCGTCCCCAACCAGGGCGGCTACGGGCGGGACTGGGCGGTCGGCCGGTCCACCGACTTCCCCTGGATCCCGGAGGGCCTGCGCGCGCTCTGGCACTACCACTCGACGGTCTACGACTTCCACACCCACCTGAGCGACCCGCACACCTACCAGTCGAACCCGTGGAGCTGGCTGGTGGTGGGCCGGCCGGTCTCGTTCTTCTACGAGTCGCCGAAGCAGGGCCAGGCCGGGTGCACGGTCAGCGAGTGCGCCCGCGAGGTGCTGGGCATCGGCACCCCGCTGCTCTGGTGGACCGGCGCCGTCGCCCTGGTCTACTGCCTCTGGCGCTGGGCGGTCCGCCGCGACTGGCGGGCCGGCGCCGTGCTCTGCGGCCTGGCGGCCGGCTACCTCCCCTGGTTCGTCTACCAGCAGCGGACCATCTTCCTGTTCTACGCGGTCTGCTTCGTGCCGTTCCTGGTGCTCGCGGTGACCATGCTGATCGGTGCGCTGATCGGGCCCGCGGGAGCCTCCCGGGACCGCCGGATCATCGGCTCGGCCGGTGCCGGTCTGCTCGTCCTGCTGATCATGTGGAACTTTCTCTTCTTCTACCCCCTGTATACGGGCGAGACGATTCCGATGGACGACTGGCGACAGCGGATGTGGTTCAACAGCTGGATCTGACGGACCCCGGGCGCGGGGCGGGGAGGGTACCGGAGCGGTGTGCGACACGTACCAGATCCGTCACAAGACCCGGGCGTTTCGTCGGCGCACGGAGTTCGGCTGCCTAGGCTGGGCACCGAACGCGCATCCGGCCACCTCCGGCTGCGGCCCGATCGCCCGACCCTTGGGGGAGCAGCACCATGCGCAGTGGCGCGAAGACCGGCATCATCACCGGCGTGGCCGTCGCCATGCTGGCGGCGGGCGGCTACGGGGCGTACAGCCTCGTCGGCGGCTCGGGCGACTCGGACGAGGCACCCGCCAAGAAGCCGCGCACGGTGGTCGCCGAGCCCCCGAGCGCCGAGCAGGCGGCGGCCGGCGCCAAGGACTTCCTGGCGGCCTGGGCGGCGGGCGACCTCGCCAAGGCGGCCTCGCTGACCGACGACCCGGCGACCGCGACCACGGCGCTGACCGCCTTCCGGGACCAGGTGAAGCCGAGCGGGCTGACCCTCGCGCCGGCCGGCCCGGCCACCCCGGCGGCCTTCGCCTCGGCGACCGGCACCCCCTCTCCGGCGAAGCCGTCGGCCCCCGCCGCCTCCGGCACGGCCGCGCCGACCGCCGCCGCCACCGACACGCCGTCGGCGGCGGCGACGCCCGGGCCGACCGGCGTGCTGATGGGCTTCAAGGCCCGCGCCGAGTTCGAGGGCACCAACCGGGTCTGGGACTACAACGGCTTCCTCAACGTCGTGAAGATGAGCGACGACACCCCGGCCGTGCACTGGGCGCCGACGGTCCTGCACCCGCACCTGGCCCCCGGCGAGGTGATCGCCACCCAGCCGGTCCTCGCCCCGCCCGGCAACGTCGTGGACCGCAACAACAAGGCGCTGAACAGCCCCTCGATCACCGCATCGCTGGTCACCGAGGCGCAGACGAAGGTCCAGAAGCTCCTCGCGGAGCAGAACAAGGACCAGAGCGACGCGGGCAGCGGCGTGGTGATCACCAACCCCGCCGACCCGAACAGCGCCGTGGACCGGCTGTTCACCATCGTCGAGCCCAAGCCCGCCAAGCCGTTCAAGCTGACCGTCGACGCCACCCTGCAGGCGGCGGCCGAGAAGGCGATGACCGACCTCGGGGGCAAGAAGGGCTCGATCATCGCCATCGAGCCGAGCACCGGCCAGATCCTGGCCTTCGCCAACGCGCCCGTGACCGGTCAGAACCGGGCCTTCCAGGGTCAGCTCGCCCCGGGTTCCACGATGAAGATCGTCACCTCGGCCGCGCTGCTGGAGGCCGGGGTCAACCCGGACACCGTGGTGGCCTGCCCGGCGAAGAGCAGCAACCCGCAGGCGATCCCGAACTCGTTCAAGGAGGTGTACCCGAACAACACCCTCCAGCAGGACTTCATGATCTCCTGCAACACCGCCTTCATCGACCAGGGCCTGGCCAGCCTCAAGCCGGGTGCGCTGACCACCACCGCCAAGGACGTCTTCGGCCTCGGCCTGAACTGGCAGACCGGCCTGCGCAGCAGTGACGCCCAGGTGCCGGACGCCGGCACCAACAAGGACGAGCAGGCCATGCAGTCGATCGGCCAGGGCAAGGTCCAGATGAACCCGCTGGCCATCGCCTCGGTGGCCGCCACCGTGCAGAGCGGCACGTTCAAGCAGCCGATCCTGGTCGCCGAGCTGCCGCAGCAGAAGGCCGCGCGCGACCTCTCCCCCGACGCCGCCGCGAAGCTGAAGGCCATGATGGCGGCCACCGCCAAGGACGGCACCGCCAAGGACGTGATGGCCGGGATCTCGGACAACGCCGGTGCCAAGACCGGCTCCGCCGAGGCGACCGGCATCACCACCACCAACAGCTGGTTCACCGCCTTCCGGGGCAACATCGCCGTCGCCGCCGAGGTCGAGGGCGGCGGTCACGGTGTGGACGCGGCCGGACCGGCCGTCGCCTCCGTCATCAAGGCGGCCGGCAACCGCTGAGCCGCGCACCGCAGCCGCACCGCGGCCGCTCCGCACCCGCCCTCCCCGGACCCGCCCGTCCCGCCCGCGCCCCGGAGGCCCGACCGGCCCCGGGGCTCCGGCGTCTCAGCGCCCCGGGAGGGCGGGTTCCGGCCGGGCCAGCAGGCAGCCGACCGGGCGGGGCGGCCGGGCGGTCCACCGCCGGGCCGCCAGCCGGGGCCAGATCATGAGCACCACCGGCAGCGCCAGGTACCCGAACCGTCCGGCCGGGGCCAGCATGAACGCGATCGCCAGCCCGGCGGCCAGCAGGTCGGCGGCGGCGATCGCGGAGACCGGCGGACGGGCCAGCAGCCAGATCGCCACACCGAGCCCGCCCACCGTCAGCAGGACCAGCGAGGCGGTGTGCCCGGTCGGCCCGAACCCGGCCAGCACCTTGCCGGGCAGCGGGCTGCCCGCCGGTGTCTGGATCGCGGTCAGCCCGAGCGGGAACCGCACCACCTGCTCGCGCAGCGCGTCCGCCCGGACCAGCGCGATCGGGGCCATGACGACCAGGCCGGCGCCGAGGGCGGTGAGCCCGGCCTTGCCGGCCGGCCGCCGCCCGTAGAGCCGCCAGAGCAGCAGGACGGCCACCGGCAGCGCCGGCCAGACGGTCCACTTGAGGGTGCCGGCGAGCGCCAGCACCAGTCCGGCGGGGACGGTGCGGTCACGCTCGGCCAGGGCCATGGCCAGGCAGCAGAGCCCGATCAACGGCAGGTCCACGCCGCCGCCGACCAGCGCCAGGGCGATCAGCGGCGAGGCGGTGAGCACGGTCAGCGGCAGCAGCGGCGCACGGTCCCGGGACGGCCGCAGCAGCCGCCAGCCCGCCACCAGGCAGGCCACGAAGGCCAGCGCGAACCAGATCCGGGCGTCCCCGGCCAGCCGCGCCACCGCGTTGCCGTCGCCGAGCAGCGCGCGCGGCACCCCGAACACCGCCATCCCCGGCAGGTACGGGTTGTAGTCGGTGACCGTCACCGGGTCCGGCAGGTACGGGCTGCCGGTGGTGAACAGCAGGTGCGCCGAGCGTTCGACCACCATCACCTCGGACTGGTGGCGGCCCTGGAGGGCGAGCACGGCCAGCGGTACCAGGACGGCGCCGAGCAGGGCGACCGCGGCTGCGCTCCGGGCGGCGACGCGGCGCGGGAGGGCCAGGCAGAACAGCCCGGCGAGGAGGTAGGAGGGGGCGGCGACGGCGCCCCAGAGCCTCTGGTTGGGCAGGTCGGAGACGACCGGGAAGGCGGCGGCCCAGCCGGCCGCGACCAGACAGCCGAGCAGTTGGACGCCCCGGTGCCCGGCGAGCCGGGCCGGATTCAGCCGATCGAGCGGGACCGGCGGACCGCTCTCGCCGCGCTGGTGGGGGAACGGACGACGGGGCGGACGGCCCCGCAGCCGGGCGGGTCTGGCCGGGGGGACGTCGGGGCCGGGCGGGTCCGGGGTCCCGCCCCGACCGGTGAAGCGGCCGCGCGGGCGGGAGTAGCCGGGCGTGCGGGTGCTCACCATGGTGGAAGGTTAGGGCCGGGGGCTGCGCCCTGTCGCCATGTCTGCGCCGCGAGTATCCGCAGGTGCGAACGGGGCCGTCCGGGGGACGGAACCCCCGGACGGCCCGGTTCTCTGCTCAAGGGACTCAGCCGGCGTTCGTGTCGGTCGGCTGCCCCGGACCGGCCGGCCGCCCGGCCCGCTCCAGCTTGGAGTGCTTGATGCTGTAGCCGAAGTACACGACGACCGCGACGACCAGGGCGATCGCACCGGCCCGGAAGGTGTCCGCGTGCAGGCCGGTGATCAGGTAGACGCAGAAGCCGATGCTGATCAGCGGGACGACCGGGTAGCCGGGCACCCGGAAACCGCGCGGCAGGTCGGGCTGGGTGCGGCGCAGGATGATCACGCCGATCGAGACCACCGAGAAGGCGATCAGGGTGCCGAGGCTGGTGATGTCGGCCAGGACGTTGAGCGGGATGAAGGCGGCCAGCGCACCGACGCCGATACCGACCACGATGGTGTTCCAGACCGGGGTGCCGGTCCGCGGCGAGAGCTGGGCGAAGCGCTTGGGGAGCATCCCGTCGCGGCCCATCGAGTACAGGATGCGGGTCTGGCCGTAGATCACCACGAGGGTGATCGAGAAGATCGAGATGATCGCGCCGAACGCGAAGACCATCGCGGGCCAGCTCTGGCCGGTGATGTCCTGGAGGATCTGGGCGAGGCCGGCCTCCTGGCCGTCGAACTTCTCCCAGGGCTGGGCACCGATGCCGGCGACGGCCACCAGGATGTACAGGACGGTGACCACGACCAGCGAGATGATGATCGCCATCGGCAGGGTGCGGCGCGGGTTCTTGACCTCCTCACCGGCGGTGGACACGGCGTCCAGCCCGATGAAGGAGAAGAAGATGCTGGAGGCCGCGACCTGCACGCCGCCGATGCCCAGCGGCATGAACGGGGTCAGGTTGCCGGAGTGGAAGCCGGTCAGCGCGACGCCGATGAAGAGCAGCAGGATGAGGATCTTGATGCCCACCATGGCCGCGTTGACCTTCACCGACTCGCTGACGCCGCGGATCAGCAGGAAGCACACCATGGCGACCAGCAGCAGCGCGGGCAGGTTGAACCAGTGCCCGTTCCCGGGCGCGCCGGAGAGCGCCTCCGGGATCTGGAACCCGAAGGCCAGGTCGAAGAACTTGTTCAGGTACTCGGCCCAGCTGACCGCGATCGCGGAGGCCGAGACCCCGTACTCCATCAGCAGGCAGATGCCGACGCCGAACGCGACGCCCTCGCCGAGGGTGGCGTAGGCGTACGAGTAGGAGGACCCGGAGACCGGGATGGCGGAGGCCATCTCGGCGTAGCAGAGCGCGGTGAGGCCGGCGGTGACGGCGGCGATCACGAAGGAGAGGATCACGGCCGGGCCGGCCGAGGGCACCGCCGTGCTGAGCACGAAGAAGATGCCGGTGCCGATGGTGGCGCCGATGCCGATGGCGGACAGCTGCCAGAGCCCGATCGAGCGTCGCAGGTGGATGCCGGAGCGTCCGCCCTCCTCGGGCGCACCGGCGGGCGGGCCGTCGCGGCCTTCGCTCTCGGCGATCAGGGTGGAGACGGGCTTGCGCCTCATGAGGCGCGCGCCGAGGGTGTTGCTGGCCAAAACGAGGGTCCTTCTAGGCGAGGGAGGGTGTCCTAGCGGCCGGTCACTCGACGCGCCGTGGGGTGCCATCGGGGACCAACCGAACAAAGATGGGACAGGACCGCGCGAAAGCACCAGTGTCGCAAACGAACAGTCCCGCGGCGCGCATTGTACGAACCGTCACATCCGCCTACACAAACCGGACACTTCGCAAACGGCGGATCTGCCATCGAGCAGATAAAGCAGCAGGTCAACCCGGTGGACGCGGGGCCGACACGGGGAGGTGAGGGCCTCATCCGGCGAGCACCGCCTGCATCACCGCGCGGGCGACCGGCGCCGCGAGCCCGCCACCCGTGACGTCCGTGGCGTCACTGTCCGCGATCACCACGGCGACCGCCACCGGCGGTACCCCGCCGGAACCGGCCGGCTTGGCCCAGGAGACGAACCAGGCGTACGGCGTCCCGCTGTTGTCCGGCCCGTGCTGGGCGGTGCCGGTCTTGCCGCCGACCACCGCGCCGTCGATCCTGGCGTTCCGTCCGGTGCCGTTCTCCACCACGTCCGTCATCAGCCGCTGCACCTGCCCGGCCGTTCCCGGGCTCATCGCCTGCCGGTACACGGACGGCTTCATCAGCTGGACGGCGGTGCCGTCGCTCTTGGTCAGCTTGTCGACGAGCTGGGGACTCATCACGGTGCCGTTGTTGGCCACCCCCGCGGCGACCATCGCCATCACCAGCGGGGTGGCGGCGGTGTCGAACTGGCCGATCGAGGAGAGCGCCAGCTGCGACGCGTTCATCCGGGTGTCGAAGTTCGAGCGGGCCGCCCGCACCGGGGTGTCCAGCCCGGCGTCGTTGAAGCCGAAGGCCTCCGCCATCGCCGTCATCCGCTCCAGCCCGACCTGCACACCGAGGTGGCCCAGCACGCTGTTGCAGCTGCGGACCATCGCCGCGTCCAGCGACTGCCCGGGCTCGTCGCAGGCCCGGGTGTCGTTGACCAGCGGCGTGGTGGTGCCCGGCATGACGTACGGGAAGGGCGCGTCGGTGGGCGCGTCGATGTCGGTGACCACGCCGCTCTCCAGCGCCGCGGCCGCGGTCACCACCTTGAACGTCGAGCCGGGCGGGTAGGTCTGCCGCAGCGCCCGGTTGAGCATCGGCTGGTCGGCGTCGGCCTGCAGCCGGTTCCAGGCCTCCTGGTCGTCGGCCGAGGTGCCGGCGAAGCTCCCCGGGTCGTACGACGGCGTGGAGGCCAGCGCCAGGATCCGCCCGGTGGCGGGCTCGATCGCGGCGACCGCGCCCTTCTGCCGGCCCAGCCCCCGCATCGCGGCCTGCTGGGCGGCCCGGTCGACGGTGGTGTGGACGTCCCCGCCGGGGTTCTGCCGGCGCGCCACCGCGTCCCAGACCGCCCAGCTCGCCAGCCGGAGGTCGGTGCCGGAGAGCAGCTCGTCCTCGGTCCCCTCCAGCTGGGTGTTGCCGTAGGTCTGCGAGGAGTAGCCGGTGACCGCCGCGTACAGCGGACCGTCGGTGTAGGTGCGCTTGTAGTCGTAGCGCCCGCCGGTGGGCTCGGAACCGGTGACGGTGTCGGCGCCGACGCGGATGTCGCCGCGCGGCTGGGAGTAGCGCTCGATGGTGAGCCGCTGGTTGGCGCTGTTGTGGTTCAGTTCCCCGGCCCGGAACACCTGCACCCTGGTGGCCTGGGCGCAGAGCACCACGATCAGCAGCAGGCAGAACGTGCCGGCCCGGCGGCCGGTGACGGAGATCCCCGGCAGGCCCTGCGGCCCGTCCCCCGGCCGTCCTCCCCCCGGCCGGTCGCCGGCGGGGCCCCCGCCGCCGGCGCGGTCGCGCGCCATCAGGCCTCCCCGGGGGCGGGCCGCCGGGCGATGTCGCTCATCCGCACCAGCAGCGCGACGATGATCCAGTTGGTGACGACCGAGGAGCCGCCCTGGGCGACGAACGGCAGGGTCATCCCGGTCAGCGGGATCAGGTCGAGCACCCCGCCCGCCACCACGAACACCTGGAGGCCGACGATCGCCGCCAGCCCGATCGCCAGCAGCCTCCCGAACGGGTCCCGCAGCGCGATCCCGGTCCGGAACCCGCGCGAGACCAGCAGCGCGTAGAGCAGGAAGAGCGCGACCAGCCCGGTCAGCCCGAGTTCCTCGCCGATGGTCGCGAGGATGAAGTCGGACTTGGCGGCGAAGCCGATCAGCGCCGAGTGGCCGTTGCCCAGCCCGGCACCGAGCTCCCCGCCCCAGGCGAAGGCGAACAGCGACTGGGCGATCTGGTTGGCCCCCCGCCCGGCGGCGATCGATCCGAGCGGGTCCAGCCAGTCGTTGACCCGGCTGTGCACGTGGGGCGAGAGCAGGCCCACCCCGACCGCGGCGATCCCCGCCAGGAAGAGCCCGATGGCGATCCAGCCGGTCCGCGCGGTCGCCACGTACAGCATCACCACGAAGAGGCCGAAGAAGAGCAGCGAGGTGCCGAGGTCGGTCTCCAGCACCAGCACGCCGACGAACGCCGCCCAGATCACCAGGACCGGCGCGAGCACCCGTCCGCGCGGTAACTGGAACCGCCAGACCCGCCGCCCGGTGAGCGCCAGCGCGTCCCGGTGCACCGCCAGGTAGGCGGCGAAGAAGACCGCCAACAGGATCTTCGCGAACTCGCCCGGCTGGAAGGAGAGCGGCCCCAGGGTGATCCAGATCCGCGAACCGTACACCGGGGGGAAGAAGATCGGCAGCACCAGCAGGACGAGCGCCGCCAGCGCCCCGATGTACGCGTAGCGCTGAAGCCGCTTGTGGTCCCGCAGCAGGAACAGCACCAGGATGAACAGGCCCACCCCGAGCGTGGACCAGAGCAGCTGGGTGGGCGCCGCGTCACCCGGGGTGGAACGGTCCAGCCGGTAGATGACGACCAGTCCGATGCCGTTCAGCAGCACCCCGATCGGCAGCGGGAGCGGATCCGCGTACGGCGCCTTCCAGCGGACCGCGGCGTGCGCCAGCAGGGCGAGCACGCCGAGCGCGGCCCCGTACTCGCCCGCGTCGGCGGGCACCGTGCCGTCGATGTTGAGGCCGACTTCGGCGTACCCGAGGACGGCGGTCAGCACCGCGGCCAGGACCAGCGCGAGTTCGGTGTTGCGCCGGGTCCGCACCGTCCGGCGCGGCCGGCGGGCGGTTGTCGTCACGGCGGAGGGTGTCGCCACGGACCGTCCTGGGTGTCGATCTGCGGGAGTTCCTGCTGCGGGTCGGCCCGGCGCGGGACGCCCGGGTCCCGGGCTCCGGACCGCCGGGAGGTGACGATCGGGACGGACGGGCGGCGGGCCCGTCCGCCCCGACGTGAGCGGCTGGTCAGGTGGGGGCCGGCCGGCCCCGTGCGCCGAGGGCTCAGGCGGGAGCCGGTGCGGCGTTCGCCCGGGCGGCCTCGACGGTCGCCTTCAGCTCGGCCTCGGCGGCCGACGAGAGCGAGGTCTGGATGATCTTCCCGCCGTACTGGGCCAGCTCGGGCACGACCTTGTCCGCGGTCGCCTTGCGGACCAGCAGGAACACCGCGGCGGTGCCCGGCTGGAGGTGCTCGCCGACCTGGCGCATGAAGTCGTCGTCCACCCCGATGTCGGTGGAGGCCCCGACCGCGGCACCGGCCGCGCCGCCGACGGCCGCGCCGAGGAACGGCATGAAGAACAGCAGGCCGATCACCCCGCCCCAGAGCGCGCCCGACGCGGCGCCCGCCCCGGTGGTGCTCACCTGCTGGTGCAGCTTGATCCTGCCGTCCTCGCGGCGTTCGACGACGACCGCGTCCTCCAGCTCGATCAGCTTCTGCGTCTGCAGCCCGACCGCCGCGTTGCGCACCGCCTTGGCGGTGGCCAGATCCGGATAGGCGATCGCGAAGAGGTTGCTCACGTGCGGGTCCTTCCCTCAGTCGGACGTTCCGGCCGGGCCCGGGCGCCGGTGCGGCGGCCCCCGCGGCCCGCTCGTCACCCTAACGAGCGCTATCCATATTTATCGGTTCATCCGTCCGGTGTGTCCCGGATTGCCCGCCAGGCCCGCCCGGTATCCGCGCGACCGGCGCACGACCGGGCGCCCCCGTCCCGATCCCCCACCGGCGCCCACGAGTTCGCGCCGGTGTCCGGCGGTTCGCGCACCGGACCGTGTTGGCCACGGGGAACTGATGATCCCTAGGATCGACGGGTGACTACCGGACGACGACCGAAGGCCAGGCTCGGCAGCCTGCTGGCCGCCCTGGCGATAACGGGCGGGGCGCTGCTCAGCGGCCTGCCCGCCCATGCCGACGAACCATCAGCCGGCTCCGCCGGCAAGGAAGCACCCCGGGTCGACCTCGTCCTGGATGTCAGCGGCTCCATGCGGGAAGCCGACATCCAGGGCAAGAGCCGCATCGCGGTGGCCCAGCAGTCGCTGAACGAGGTGATCGACGCCCTGCCCGCCGAAACCGACTTCGGCATCCGCACCCTCGGTGCCAACTACCCCGGCAACGACAAGGCGCAGGGCTGCCTGGACACCAAGCAGCTCTTCCCCGTCGGCAAGACCAACAAGACCGAGGCCAAGACGGCCGTCGCCACCCTGCGGCCCACCGGCTGGACCCCGATCGGCCTGGCCCTGCGCGGCGCGGCCGAGGACCTCGGCAAGGGCGAGACCACCCGCCGGGTGGTGCTGATCACCGACGGCGAGGACTCCTGCGCCCCGCCCGACCCGTGCGACGTCGCCCGCGAACTCGCCGCCCAGGGCATCCACCTGGTGATCGACACGCTCGGCCTGGCCCACGACGACAAGACCCGTCAGCAGCTGCTCTGCATCGCCAACGCCACCGGCGGCACCTACACCGACGTACGCACCCAGGAGCAGCTCACCGAGAAGGTGAAGCAGCTCGTCGACCGCTCCAACGACACCTACACGGTGGCCCCGGTGAAGACCACCGGCACCGACAAGTGCGAGTCGGCGCCGGTCCTCGCCCCCGGCGTCTACAGCGACCGCGAGAAGTTCTCCGAGCACCGCACCTACCGCGTCCCGGTCAAGGCCGGCCAGGAGCTGCGCGCCTCCGTCAGCGTCGCCCTGGACCGCCCGGTGGCCCGCGACTACGGGGTCCTGCTCCAGGCCACCAGCACCACCGGCCAGGAGCTGGTCCGCGGCACCGACGCCGGAAGCGGCCGGACCGACGTGATCTCCACCGGCCTGCGCTGGTCCACCGACGACTCCAAGGGCTACGCCACCGCGACCCCGTCCGCCTCGGCGAGCGGCAAGCCGGAGACCACCGTCTGCCTGGTGATCTCCAACTCGCTGGCCGCACAGCCCGGCATCGCGGCCGACCCCGGCCTGCCGCTGGAGCTGACGGTCGACCTGACCGCCGCCTCGCCCTCCCCGGACGGCCTCGCGATGGGCCTCGGCCGCGGCTGGATCCTGCTGCTCGTGCTCACCCTGGCCGGCCTGCTGACCGGCCTGCTGTTCGGTTGGATCGCCCGCTGGCGGATCGCTGTCTGGCAGGAGAACTGACCATGACCCACTCGACGATCCGCGCCTCCCTGCGCGGCGCGGTGGCCGCGCTGGCCCTGCTCCCCGCACTCACCCTCGCGGCCCCGGCCGCCTCCGCCGCCTCGCCCTCCCCGAGCGCGAGCGGCACCCCGGCCCCGGCCAACAAGGCCGGCACCTCCTTCCTGACCGCCGTCAACCTGGCCCCCGGCCAGGACGCCGCCGTCGCCGCCTCCACCGGCGACTACCTGTACTGGGCGTTCGGCGCCTCCGAGGGCCAGACCCCGACGGTCGGCCTGTCGGTCACCCTGCCCCCGTCCGCGGACCGGCACGGCCCGCAGACCTGGAGCGTCGAGGTGTTCGACGGGCTGCGCCGCCGCCAGTCCTGCACCGCCGGCACCCAGGTCTCGACCGCCGAGCAGGCCACCGCCTCGCTCGCGCTGAGCTGCACCCTGCGCGAGGTCCGCTCCTGGGCCGAGCCCTGGTCCGGCGACCCGCTGCCCGGCACCTACTACGTGCGGCTCTCGGTCGCCGACGCCCCGCAGCCCGACCTCGGCCTGGCCGCCTCGGTCAAGCTGCACGTGGCGGCCAAGGGCGACGCCGACGACGCCCAGCCCGAGGGCGGCGAGCTCAAGGCCCCGCTGGTCCCGCCGGCCGGCGGCGGCGCCGCGACCGTCAAGGCGGCGGCGCCCGAGGAGCCCGAGGACCACTGGTACACCGGCTGGTTCTCCGGCTGGAACAGCCGCTGGTTCTGGACCCTGGCCGGCGGCATCCTCGCCGCTCTGGCCGGTGTCGCCGGCTACACCCTCACCCGGCACCCGCGCGGCCGTCGCCCGGCCCGCTACGGCTCGGTGCCGCCGCAGTCCGGCGCACCGCAGCCGGGCCCGTACGCCGGCTCCGGCCAGCCCTGACCGACCCCGCCCCGAGGGCCGGCCGAGCACCCGCTCGGCCGGCCCTCGGCCGTCTCGCCGTCCCCTCCGGGCCGTCCTACGCTCGGACCATGACCCCGCGACCGGACGGCAGGATCGTGGTCGGCGTGGACGGCTCCCGGCTCTCCCTCGCCGCCGTCCGCTGGGCCGCCCGGCTGGCGGGCTTCACCGGTGGCCCGCTGGAGGCGGTCACCGTCTGGGAGTTCCCCCTGCGGCAGGACGAGCGCGGTCTGGTCCCGCCCGCGCTGGACGGGTTCGAGTCCGAGCGCCGCGCCGCCCGGATCCTCGACGAGTCCCTCTCCGCCGCCCTCTCCCCCACCGCCCCGGCCGTCCTGCGCCACCTCAAGGCCGGCCCGCCGGGCCCCGCCCTGACCGCCGCCGCCGAGGGCGCCGCCGTGCTCGTCCTCGGCAGCCGCGGCCGCACCGCCCCGCCCGGCGCCCCGCTCGGCACCACCAGCCACTACTGCGTCCACCACGCGCGCTGCACCGTGGTCGTCGTGAAGGAGTGACCGCCGGCGAGCCGTGCCGCGCGGCGGCCGTCCGCAGCGGTGCGCCGCCGGGCCGCGCACCGGCGTCCCGCCCGGCCCCGGGGTGACCGGCACTCAGCAGGCCGGGTCCGGCGTCACCCTGACCGCACGACCGGGGCCGGCGCCGCCCGCACAACGCGAAATCCCGCCCGGTGGAGTCCACCGGGCGGGATTTCGTGAACCGGTCGGAACCGGTCCGTTGGGTGGAGCTGAGGGGATTCGAACCCCTGACCCCCTCGATGCGAACGAGGTGCGCTACCGGACTGCGCCACAGCCCCAACGAGAAGAAACTCTAGCACCTTTCGGAGGGGGCTCGTGACCACCCCCGGGCGGCGTCCCAGGTCGGGGGTGCCGCGGCACCCCCGACCGGTCACTCGTTGGCCGCGCGGGGCCGGGACTCCGCGGCGGAGGGCTCGGCGTACTGGTCGAAGAGCGGGGTGTTGCGGGCCTCGGCCGGCCGACCGGCGGTCCAGGTGCCGGGCGCCGACAGGTCGAGACCACGGCTGACCCGGGGGGCCACCGGCGCGGTCACGTAGGTCGGCAGCGGGACGGGCACCGGCTCCCAGGAGTCCGGGCCGGCCGCGCCGCGCTCGCGCATGCCGTCGACCCACTCCTCGTGCTCGGTCGCCTCCGCGACGGCCGAGGCCGAACCGGGTGCGGCGGTCGCCCGGGCGGCGTCGGCGTCGGTGGCCAGCCGCAGGTGCGGACGGCCGCGTCCGGTCCGCGGCGCGGGCTCCGGCTCGGCCACCGGGGCCGGAGCCTCGGCGGCGACGCGGGCGGCCTCGGCGCGCTGCTTCTCGCGCTTGCGCAGCCGCTCGGCGGCCTGGGCCGCGCGGACCCGGTCCAGCTTCACGGCGTACCGCTGGCGCTCCAGCCGGCGCAGGTGCCCGATGTAGAGGGTGAGCAGGGCCGCCGGGACCGCGGGGACCCAGAGGAAGGCCAGTCCGGCCACCGCCGCGACCACCGCGCCGACGGCGAAGACCAGGAAGAGGACGGTGACCATCCGGCGACGCCGGGCCAGCAACCGGGCCCGCCGCTCGGGGCCGCCGGCCGTACCTGCGGACCGTCCCTCGGTGCGCTCCGCCGGGCGGGGCGCCGGCTCGTCCGCCGATCCGCCCCCGGCCGGAGAACCGGTGGAGGGATCGTCGGCGAGGTCGCCGGCGAGGCCACCGGAGGGCTCGTCGGAGGGGTCGCCGACCGCGGCCCCGTCCCGTTCGGGAGGGCCGTCGTCGCTGCTCTGCTCGTCGTCACGCGGTTCGTCGCTCAGGGCCCGGGACGCCCGCCGCTCCAGCGCCGAACGCCCGGCCAGCAGGCGGATGGCGGTGCTGAAGCGTTCCGTCGGGCGCGCCTCGTTGAGCTCGTCCTGCCTGCGGAGCCACATCGGCACCAGATAGGCGGCCCAGGCCCCTACGATGACGGCGTAGATAAGGCCGCTACTGCTCACGTTTCACACCGTACGGGCGCGGGGGAAGGGCCGGTAGCAATTTGGCACGGCGTGTCGTGTGATCAAGCTGATTCTCCGACTAATTTGCCGGCATTTGTGCCCGTCCGTCGCCACGCCGATGCCATATCGATATTTCTTTTCGAACATACATTCAATTTCTGGGCCGACGCACCGAACTGAGGGCCCGCCAGCGGTCCAGCATCCCCTCCGGCACCTCGTCGGCGGTCAGCGCGAACACCAGGTGGTCCCGCCAGTCGCCGTCGATGTGCAGATAGCGCGGCCGCATTCCCTCCGAGCGGAAGCCCAGCTTTTCCACCACCCGCCGGCTCGGGGTGTTCTCCGGCCGGATGCAGACCTCGATCCGGTGCAGGCCGAGGGTGCGGAAGCAGTGGTCCACCGAGAGCGCGACCGCGGCCGGCATGATGCCCCGCCCCGCCACCGCCTCGTCGATCCAGTAGCCGACGTTGGCCGAGCACATCGAGCCCCAGGTGATCCCGCCGACGGTCAGCTGACCGACCAGCCGACCCTTGTGGAGGACGACGAAGGGCAGCATCCGACCGGCCGAGGCCTCGCTGCGCAGGTAACGGACCATCTGCCGGTAGGTCGGGCGACGGCCGGCGCCGTGGGCCGCCGGGCCCGGGGGCACCGTCGCCTCCCAGCGCCGCAGCCAGTCCCGGTTGCGCCGGCTGACCTCCTGCCAGTCGCCCTGGTCGCGGGCCCTGATCGGGCGCAGCGCGACATCCCCCTCGTGGAGCTCTACCGGCCAGCCGGCGTTCAGTGCGCTCTCCCGGAAGCTGGTGCGTCGGGCCGGGGGTGGTCGCCGCCGCCGAGCTGGTCGACGGCGTGCGCGAGCAGCGGCTCCAGGACCGCCAGGCCGTCCTTGACGCCGCCGGTCGAGCCCGGCAGGTTGACGATCAGGGTACGTCCGGCGAGGCCGGCCAGCCCGCGGGAGAGCGCCGCGGTCGGCACCTTCTCCCGCCCGTGGGCCCGGATCGCCTCGGGGATGCCGGGGATCTCGCGGTCGAGGACGCGGGCCGTCATCTCGGGGGTGAGGTCCGTCGGGGAGATGCCGGTGCCGCCGGTGGTCAGCACCACGTCGTACCCGGCCGCGACGGCCTCGCGCAGGACGGCCTCGACCGGTTCGCCGTCCGGGACGACCCGGGGGCCGTCGACGGTGAAGCCCGCCCCGCGCAGACCGGCGACCAGCAGCGGGCCGCCCTTGTCCTCGTACACGCCGGCCGAGGCGCGGTTGGAGACGGTGACGGCGAGCGCCCTCACGCGGACACCTCGGGGGTGCTCCAGTCGCCGCTCTTGCCGCCGGTCTTGCCGAGCACGCGGACGGACTCGATGGCCGCGCCCTTGTCGACGGCCTTGACCATGTCGATCACGGTCAGCCCGGCCACCGCCACGGCGGTCAGCGCCTCCATCTCGACACCGGTCCGGTCGGTGGTCCGCACGGTGGCGGTGATCTCGACCGCGTCGTCGGCGACGGAGAGTTCCACCGTGACGCCGGAGAGGGCGATCGGGTGGCAGAGCGGGATCAGTTCGGGCGTCTTCTTGGCGCCCATGATCCCGGCGATCCGGGCGACGGCCAGCGCGTCGCCCTTGGGGACGCCCTCGCCGCGGAGCAGTTCGACCACCCGGGGAGCGACCCGGACCCGGCCGGCCGCGACGGCGGTGCGCGCGGTGACGGCCTTCTCGGAGATGTCGACCATCCGGGCCGCGCCCTGTTCGTCGACATGGGTGAGGCGGTCGCCGGGGGGTGAGGTGGTCACGGGTGGCTCCAGGGGGCGCGCAGGTCGAATACCGCGCTACCGTACTCCTCGCCCCGGCCGGGGCGTGGGACGGGCCGCGCCGGTGAGACGGCCCGCCGCGGTGGGATCCGGGCCGGCTCGCGGTACGACCGGCCCCGGGGTTCAGCCGCCGAGCAGGACCACGTCCACCGCGCTGCCGGCCGGCAGTTCGGTGACGTCCTCGGGGACGGTGATCAGGCAGTCCGCCCTCGCCAACGCGCCGACCAGGTGCGATCCCTCGCCGCCGACCGGCTCCACCACGCCGTCGGCCGCGGAGTACCGGCCGCGCAGGAACTGCCGCCGTCCGGCGGGCGAGCGCAGCGCCACCGGGCAGTGGGCCCGGACGACCGGACGGTTGACGTCGTCGGCGCCGAGCATGGTCCGGATCGCCGGACGGACGAACAGCTCGAAGGAGATGTACGCGCTGACCGGGTTGCCGGGCAGCGCCATCAGCGGCACTCCGGCCCCGGGGCCGATCCGGCCGAAGCCCTGCGGCTTGCCGGGCTGCATCCGCAGCCGTCGGAAGTCCACCCCGCCGTACTCGGCGAAGACCTCCTTGACCACGTCGTACGCGCCGACGCTGACGCCGCCGCTGGTGACGATCAGGTCGGCCCGGCCGAGCTGGTCCTCCAGGACGGCGCGCAGCCGGGCCGCGTCGTCGGGGACGCCGCCGACCCGGTAGGCGATCGCGCCGGCGTCGCGGGCGGCGGCGGTGAGGGTGAAGCTGTTGGAGTCCGCGATCTGCCCGGGGCCGACCGGGTCGCCGGGCTGGACCAGCTCGCTGCCGGTGGACAGCACCACGACCCGCGGGCGGGGGCGGACGGCGACGGTGGGCCGGCCGACCGCGGCGAGCAGGCCGAGCTGGGCGGGGCCGAGCCGGGTACCGGCGGTCAGGACCCGGGTGCCGGCGGCGATGTCGCTGCCGCGGCGGCGGACGTGGGCGCCCTCGGTGACCGGGCGCAGCACCCGGACCTCCTCGCCCTCGACCGGCGCGGCCATCGAGTCGGCGGCGCGGCCGGTGCCGGTGCCGCCGTCGGTCCACTCGACCGGGGCGACGGCCTGGGCGCCGGGCGGCACGGGGGCGCCGGTCATGATCCGGGCGGCCTGGCCGGGGCCGACCTTGGGGAGTGCGTCGGCGCCGGCGGCGATGTCGCCGACCACGGCGAGCACCGAGGGGTACTCGGTGGTCGCGCCGGCGGTGTCGGCGGTGCGGAGGGCGTAGCCGTCCATCGAGCTGTTGTCGAAGGACGGCAGGTCACCCTCGGCGACCACGTCCTCGGCCAGCCGGCAGCCCTGCGCGTCGAGCAGCTGGAGCTCGATGGCGGGCAGCGGGCCGACGGCGGCCAGGACGTCGGCGAGGTGCTCGTCGACCGTCCAGAGCGCGGCCGGACCGGACGGGCCGGCCGCCGGGCGGGCGCCCGGTGCCGGGTCCGCGGAGCCGTCGCAGCAGGCTGCGGGGGTGGTACCGCTCTCCGTGGACCCGGTCATCGGCGCGCTCGCTCTCGGTCGGTGTGTCAGTCCTGCAGCTCGGTGGCCACGAACTCGCGCAGCCAGCTGCGGAAGCCCGGGCCCAGGTCCTCGCGCTCGGAGGCCAGTCGGACGATAGCGCGCAGGTAGTCGGCGCGGTCGCCGGTGTCGTAGCGGCGGCCCTTGAAGAGCACGCCGTGCACCTGGCCGCCGACCGCGGCGTCGCGGGTGGCGAGCTCGCGCAGGGCGTCGGTGAGCTGGATCTCGCCGCCGCGGCCCGGCGGGGTCTCGCGCAGCACGTCGAAGACGGAGGGGTCGAGGACGTACCGGCCGATGACCGCGTAGTTCGACGGCGCGTCGGCGGTCTCCGGCTTCTCGACCAGGTCGGTCACCTGGAAGACGTCCTCGCCGAAGCCGTTCGGCTTGACGGCGGCGCAGCCGTACAGGTGGATCTGGGAGGGGTCGACCTCCATGAGCGCGACGACCGAGCCGCCGAGCTCCTGCTGGACCTCGATCATGCGGGCCAGCAGCGGGTCGCGCGGGTCGATCAGGTCGTCGCCCAGCAGGACGGCGAACGGCTGGCCGGCGACGTGCTGCTCGGCGACCGAGACGGCGTGGCCGAGGCCCTTCGGGTCGCCCTGGCGGACGTAGTGCATGTTGGCGAGGTCGACGGACTCGCGGACCCGGCGGAGACGGTCCTGGTCGCCCTTGCGGGCGAGCAGCTCCTCCAGCTCGTAGGCGCGGTCGAAGTGGTCCTCCAGCGCGCGCTTGTTACGGCCGGTGACCATCAGTATGTCGGACAGCCCTGCGGCGGCTGCCTCCTCGACGACGTACTGGATCGCCGGCTTGTCGACGACGGGCAGCATCTCCTTCGGAGTGGCCTTGGTGGCCGGCAGGAAGCGGGTGCCCAGTCCTGCCGCGGGGACCACGGCCTTGGTTACCGGGATTCGGGACTTCGACGTCGTCATGCGTTTACCTTACTAAGGCACGTGTTTCGCCTGGCCGGGCGTCGTTGAGCGGTGCTGGGACAGCACGTCGCCAGACCCGGCCGCAATGGCAGGCAAAGGGGACGTGACGGGTGGGGCGAGGGGGTCCCCTCCGGCACAGGGCGACAGACTACCCGGCTTTTCCGAACGGTTACGTTCGGCTGCGAAGACACCGTCCGGACGCGCGGGGAAGGCCGGGGAGGCACCCGGGGAAACGCCTGCGGGGACGGCTCCGGAACGGTCCGCGGAGGTCCTCCGGAAGGCGGTCGGGGCGGTCGGCGAGGTGGTCGGGGCGGCAGCGGACGCGGCGGCCGGGGCGGAGTCCGGCGAGGTGCTCGGCGAGGTGGTCGGCGAGCCGGCCGGGGCGGCGGTCCCCCGCCAGCAGTCGCCGCCGGCCCCGCGGGCCACCGCCAGCGCCCGGTCCGCGGCCCGGAGCAGCACGGCCGCGTGGGCGCCGTCCTCGGGCAGGACGGCCAGGCCGACCGCCGCGGTGAGCCCGTTGCCCTCCGGGTGGCGGCCCTCCCGGCTGCCCGAGGACCAGTCCAGCAGCAGGTGGCGGCGGACCGACCAGACCAGCCGGTCGGCCACCTGGGCCGCGCCCTCGGCTCCGGTGTCCGGCAGGACGACCAGGAACTCCTCCCCGCTGTACCGGCCCAGGGTGTCGGAGCGGCGGATCTCCATGCCGAGCCGCTGGGCGAGGTCGCGCAGGACCGTCCCCGCGCGGGCCCGGCCGTGCTCGGCGACCACCGCGTCGAAGCCCGCGATCTCCAGCAGCAGGACCGCCAGCGGCCGGGGCCCGTCCTGCTGTCCGTGCTGTCCGTGCTGCTCGGCCCGGCGGGCCCGCTCGATCTCCCGGTCCAGGGTGAGCTGGAGGTGCCGGTAGTTCCAGACGCCGGTGAGCGGGTCGCACGAAGCGGTGCGTTCCAGCTCGGCGCAGCGGGCCTCCAGTTCGGCGATCCGCTCGCGGAGCCCGGCCTCGCGGTCGGCCGCGCCGGACGCGCCGCGCCGCAGGCGGGCGCCGAGCAGGGCGGCACCGGCCAGCGCGGGGGCGCTCAGCACGGCCAGGGCCTGGACCAGCAGCGGGGTGGACATCGGGGCGCCTTCCGCATGTCAGGCTCTGAGCGTCACGGGCCCGGAGCACGGGTCGGAGCGATGGGCGGGGCGGGGATCGGAGCGGTGGAGGAGCGGTGGAGCATCCCATGCACAACGAGAAGGGCGCGCTGAGGACACGGCTGCTGTCCGAACGTCGGGCGCTGGCGGCAGAGGCCCGGGAGCGGGCCGCCGCGGCGCTGGCCGGGCACGCCGGGGAACTGGCCGGGCCGGGCGCCACGGTGGCCGCGTACGTCTCGGTGGGCGCCGAGCCGGGCACCCGGCCGCTGCTGGACGCGCTCCGGGCGCGCGGGGCGCGGGTGCTGCTGCCGGTCCTGCTGGCCGACAACGACCTCGACTGGGCGGAGTACGCGGGCCCGCAGGAGCTGGCCCCGGCCGGGCGCGGGCTGCTGGAGCCGGTCGGCGAGCGGCTCGGGCCGGAGGCCGTGACCGGGGCGGCACTGGTGCTGCTGCCGGGGTTGGCGGTGGACCGCCGGGGGCTGCGGCTGGGGCGGGGCGGGGGCTCGTACGACCGGGTGCTGGCCAGGCTGGAGCGGGCCGGGGTGCGGCCGGTGCTGGCGGTGCTGCTCTACGAGCACGAGCTGCTGGACCGGGTGCCGGCGGAGCCGCACGACAGGCCGGTGGACCTCGCGCTGACCCCGTCGGGGCCCCACCGCTTGGGGTGAGCGGCCACCCGCGGGCGTACGTCGACGGCCCCGCGCCCCCGGAGGTCCGGGGG
>NZ_JBHXKE010000061.1:0-39928 GCF_042722765.1 Kitasatospora sp. NPDC058406 | reverse complement strand
ACCCCACCCGCACCCCCCATCACCCGCCACGGCCGCTGGGAACTGCGCCACCACCCCGACGGCACCACCGAATACGCCTGGATCGCCCGCCAGGCCGGCCACTTCAGCCCCGAGAGCAATCCGATCCCCGACCAGCGACAGAACCCCCGGGGCCGCCACCGCATACCCCGCTGACCGAACCGCCCTCCTCGCCCCGTCGGAGTCCTCCGGCGGGGTGGAGCGTCAGGAGGCCCCCGGCTCGGCGCCGCCCCCGTCCTCGGGCGGAGCCGGAGGCGGGTCGCCGAACACGCCGGCCATGGTGCCGAGCGCGTCGTCGACGGTGAGCAGCGCCGCCAGCATCCGCAGCTGCTCGGGAGTGCCCGTCGGCGCCGCCCCGCCCTGCCGGGGGATCCGTGCGCGGACCGCCTGGTAGCCCGGTCCGGGACGGCGTCCGATCGACCGCCGGACCGCCGCGGTGTTCGCCGCCACCGCCCGGTTGAGCCGGGCCATCCGGGGATCCGACCAGAGCGCCGGGTCGGCTACCGCCCCGTCCACCAGCACGCGCAGCGGGGCCTCGCAGGCGCTGACGGCGTCCACCACGTCCGCCCGGTAGGGCCGGTCGGCCGGCGACCCGCCCCCACGCCCGCCCCCACGCCCGGTCAGCCGCCGTGTCAGCCGGCCTGCGCTCCGCTCGGCCCGCAGCGGGCGGGCCATCAGCCCGAGTTGCTCGACGCCGTACGCGAACCGCGCCCGGCCGCGCAGCAGGGCGGGCCGGTCGGTACCGGCGACACCCAGCAGGTCGGTCAGCGCGGCCAGCGCGTCGGCGGTGCGCCGCCGCAGCACGTCCTGGGTCCGGAGCGGGAGGACCAGCCAGGCCGCCGCGATGCCGACGGCCGCGCCGAGGCCGATCGCCGCCAGCCGGGTGCGCAGCAGGTCGTCCGAGCCCTGGCCGAACCACCCGTACAGCAGCGAGAGCACGGCCGTGACGCACCCGGCCCAGTAGGCGTAGCTGAGTTCGCGCAGCCAGGTGGCGAGCGCCAGGACCGCGAAGATGAGCACGACGGCGGCGTCCTCGTGCGGGCCGAAGGAGCCCGCGACGGCCGTGGCGACGACCGTGCCCGCAGCCGCGCCGACCGCCCGCAGCAGTCCCTTGAAGAGGACGTCAGCCCGGCCGCGCGCGCCGCTGCACACGATGAACGCGGTGAGCACCACCCAGGCCCAGTGGTCCGGCCAGACGGCCCGCCCGGCGAGGAACGCCCCGCCCACGGCGCCCGCCATCTGGAGGGCCATCCGGGTGTGGACGAGTGGCCGCCACCGGGCCGCCGGTCGGGGTTCCGGTGCCGCGCCGCCCGGGTCGGCCGGTTCCGGGGCCGGTGCGGGCGGCCGGACGGGGGCGGGCACCAGCCCGGTCCGGACGGCGACGGCCTGGGCCGTGGCCACCCAGGCGCCGGAGACCAGCGCGATCAACGCGACCCACAGGGTGTGGTCGTGGCCGGGGAGCGGCCCGGCGTCCGGCGGCATGACCAGCAGGGCGATCAGCGGCAGCACCAGCAGGCCGCCCGCCCGCCCGGCTCGCGGGCCGAACCGGCGGACCCAGATCGGCAGCGCCGTCCCGAGGGTGAAGAGGACGTCGCCGAGGTTCGGGTGGAGGGTCATCAGCCGCCCGACCTCGGCGGCGCCCGCGGCGGCGGCCGGCAGGACGGCGAGCCCCAGCAGCCGGTCGTACCGGTCGGCGGTGAGCTGGACCCGTGCGGCGGTGGCCGCCAGCACCACGGCCTGGACGACCACGTCGACCCGCAGGTGCGCGAGGTGCTCGATCAGGAGCGCGGAGCCGTAGGCGGCCAGCATGGCGGCCGTGGTGACGGCGGTCTCGCGGAGCAGCAGCAGCCCCGGGTCGAAGCGGACGGCCCGGCGTAACCCGGAGAAATACTTACTCATCACGTACGGATTTCTCCCTTGCCTGCTGACGCTGACCGAGGAACCGACGGAGTTCTCCCACGCGAAGTGGTAAGTGTTAGCGTAGCAATATGGAGATCGACCAGCCATGGCTCAGCGAGGCGGCGGAGATCCGCCAGGGCACCACCCGACTGGCCCGCCGACTGCGGTCCGAGCGTGCGGGGGAGGGCCTCAGCCTGAACAAGCTGAGCGTGCTCGGGCACCTGCTCCGGTACGGCCCGATGTCGCCGGGGGCGCTCGCCGCGGCCGACCACCAGCAGCCGCAGTCGCTCACCCGGGTGTTCGCCGAACTGGAGCGCGACGGCCTGCTCCGCCGGGTCCCGGACGAGCGGGACCGCCGCCAGTCCGTCCTCCACCTCACCG
This sequence comes from Kitasatospora sp. NPDC058406, assembly GCF_042722765.1. NCBI lineage: Bacteria > Bacillati > Actinomycetota > Actinomycetes > Kitasatosporales > Streptomycetaceae > Kitasatospora > Kitasatospora sp. NPDC058406. Next base: position 37,630 of record NZ_JBHXKE010000061.1, on the reverse strand, counting down.
CGGACGGCCGTACCGCGCTGGCCCACGACATGGCGGGCCGGGACGCCTGGCTGGCGGACGCCCTGGAGGCCCTCACCGAGACCGAACGCGAGGTCCTCCGCCTCGCCGCGCGTCTGATGGACCGCCTGGCCGACACCGCCGACCGGCCCTGACAGGCCCCGACCGGCCCTGACAGGCCCCGACCGCCCACCCGGATCCGCACCCCACCCGGATCCGCACCCCGCCCGGAGCGGCCCCGACTAGCGCTTCAGGGACCGGTACCGCTTGAGCAGGGCGGTGAGCCGGGCCGGGTCCGCCGCGCCGTTCAGCTCGACGAGCAGGTCGTCCGGGCAGAGCTCGTAGTGGTCACCCCACCACCGCTGCACCTTGTTGTCCCGGATCCGGTAGCCGCCCGGCACGCCCCTGGCCACGTAGCGGCGCCTGCCCATGAAGCCCCCGCCCCACCGCGCGTCCTGAAAACGAATCAGGCCCAGTCCCGCGGTAACTTACCGCTGGCCTGGGCCTGTTCAGCACTTCTTGCGAAGTGCCCCCGGCAGGATTCGAACCTGCGCACCCGCCTCCGGAGGGCGGTGCTCTATCCCCTGAGCTACGGGGGCCTGCTTGTTGTCGTCGCCTTCGCTCCGACGTGGAGAACATTACCAGGCTCCGGCCGTGCTCCGTGCACGGGTTTCGCAGGAGGTCGGACGGGGGGTCGGGCGGGAGGCGGGGTGACGGGTCGGGGGACCGGTGGGGTCGGCGGGGCGGGAGGGGGCGGACAGGGGGCGGCCAGGGGGGAGCGGAAGTGCGGAAAGGCCGGACGGGGCGGCGGGCCCGCCGATACCCTCGGTGAGGTGTCGGGAGTGTCCGGGCGGGTCCTCGTGGTGGACGACAGCGAGGTGATCCGTCAGCTGATCAGGGTCAACCTGGAGCTTGAGGGCTTCGAGGTGGTGACCGCCGCCGACGGTGCCGAGTGCCTGGAGGTGGTCCGCCGGGTGAAGCCCGACGTGGTGACGCTGGACGTGGTGATGCCGCGGCTGGACGGCCTGCGGACGGCGGCCAGGCTGCGGGCGGCGCCGGGCACGCGGCGGCTGCCGATCGCGATCGTGAGCGCCTGCACGCCGGCGGACCTGGACCTGGGGGAGTCGGTCGGGGTGGACGGCTACCTGGGCAAGCCCTTCGATCCGGCGGACCTGGTCGCGCTGGTGCGGCGGTTGAGGGAGCTGGGCGACGGCGCCGGGGAGGCGGCTGGATTTCGCCCTCAGCGAACAGACGGTATCGATCGGGGCTGAGCACGGCGCCCGGGCGTCTCGACCGGCAAACCGAGTGGCGGACGCCCCTCCCACCTCGCCTACGCTTGGCGTCGTGACCCCCGCAGAGCTTTCCCAGGCAGTCCAGGCCGCAGTGAGCGCCGCCGTCGAGGCGGGCGAGCTGGCCGTCGCCGTGCCCGAGCACGTGACGGTCGAGCGGCCCAAGAACAGGGACCACGGCGACTACGCGACCAACGTGGCCCTCCAGCTCGCGAAGTCGGCCGGCCGGCCGCCGCGAGCCGTGGCCGACCTGGTGGCCGCCCGCCTGCGAGAGCTGCCCGGGGTCGCCAAGGTCGACATCGCCGGGCCGGGCTTCCTGAACATCACCTTCGACGCCGCCACCCAGGGCGAGCTGGCCCGCACCATCGTCGAGGCCGGCGCCACGTACGGGCACAACGACGCCCACAAGGGCCTGAAGATCAACCTGGAGTTCGTCTCCGCCAACCCGACCGGCCCGATCCACATCGGCGGCGTCCGCTGGGCCGCCGTCGGCGACTCGCTGGCCCGGGTGCTGCGCGCCACCGGCGCCGACGTCACCACCGAGTACTACCTCAACGACGCCGGCGTGCAGATCTCCAAGTTCGCCGGCTCGCTGAAGGCCGCCGCCAACGGGCTGCCGGTGCCGGAGGACGGCTACGTCGGCGAGTACGTCGCGGACATCGCCAAGGCGATCGTGGACGGCGTCCCGGGCGTGCTCGACCTGCCCGACGCCGAGCAGCTCCAGGCCTTCCGCGTCGAGGGCCTCAAGCTCATGGTGGCCGAGATCCAGCGCTCGATGGAGGAGTTCGGGACCCACTTCGACGTCTGGTTCTCGGAGAAGTCGCTGCACGACTCCGGCGCCGTAGAGAAGGCCATCGAGCGGCTGCGCGAGCAGGGCCACGTCTTCGACCAGGACGGCGCGATCTGGCTGCGCACCACCGACTTCGGTGACGACAAGGACCGCGTCCTGGTCAAGGCCGACGGCGAGACCACCTACTTCGCCGCCGACGCCGCGTACTACCTCTCCAAGCGGGACCGCGGCTCCGAGGTCTCGGTCTACATGCTGGGTGCGGACCACCACGGCTACGTCAACCGCCTCAAGGCCATCGCGGCCTGCGCGGGCGACGACATGGACCGCAACATCGAGGTCAAGATCGGCCAGTTCGTGAAGATGATTCGCGACGGCGAGGAGGTCCGCATGTCCAAGCGGGCCGGCAACATCATCACGATCGACGACGTCGTCGACTGGATCGGCGTGGACGCGGCCCGCTACACCCTCGGCCGTACCCCCACCGACTCCACCATCACGCTCGACATCAACGTGCTGACCAGCCAGACCAACGAGAACCCGGTCTACTACGTCCAGTACGCCCACACGCGGATGTGCGGTGTCGCGCGCAAGGCCGTCGAGCTCGGCGTCGACAAGGGCGCGGCCGCCGACTTCAAACCCGAGCTGCTCGCCACCCAGTGGGAGAACGACATCCTCGGCGTCCTCGGCGAGTTCCCGAAGGTCCTGGCCACGGCGGGCGAGCTGCGCGAGCCGCACCGGGTCGCGCGGTACCTGGAGGTCCTCGCGGGCAAGTACCACCGCCTGTACGAGAACTGCATGTTCCTGCCCAAGGGCGACGAGGAGCTCAACGACACGCACCGAGCCCGGCTCTGGCTGGTCGAGGCCACCCGCACGGTCATGGCCAACGGCCTCACGCTCCTGGGCGTGACGGCGCCCGAGCGGATGTAGCACCACCCCCAAGCGCACAGCGGGGGCGGCGGACGGTCAACGGGGACCGTCGCCGCCCCTCGCCATAGGTCAAGGACACAAGGGACATGAGTCGCTCCGCACACCCCGCAGGCCCCCGGCACGGTGACGTGCTCCCCGAGGGCCACTACCAGGCCCCGCCGGCCGACCTGAACGCGCTCGACCCCAAGGTCTGGTCGGAGACGGTCGCCCGCGGTGCCGACGGCGTCGTCACCGTCGCCGGCCTCGACGTCAACCGGATCGCGGCCGAGTTCGGCACCCCGGCCTACGTCCTGGACGAGGCCGACTTCCGCTCCCGGGCGCGCGCCTGGCGGGACGCCTTCGGCGACGACGCGGACGTGTACTACGCCGGCAAGGCGTTCCTCTCCAAGGCGGTCGTGCGCTGGCTGCACGAGGAGGGGCTGAACCTCGACGTCTGCAGCCCGGGCGAGCTGGCGGTGGCGCTGGGCGCCGGGATGCCCGCCGAGCGGATCGCGCTGCACGGCAACAACAAGTCCGTCCACGAGCTGGAGCAGGCCGTGAAGGCGGGCGTCGGCCACGTCGTGGTCGACTCCTACGAGGAGATCGAGCGCCTCGCCGCGATCGCCGCCCGCCAGGGCGTGCGCCAGCAGGTGCTGATCCGGGTCACGGTCGGCGTCGAGGCGCACACCCACGAGTTCATCGCCACCGCGCACGAGGACCAGAAGTTCGGCCTCTCGCTGACCGGCGGCGCGGCCGCCGAGGCGGTCCGCCGGGTCCTCGCCCACGGCGGGAGCCTGGAGCTGCGCGGCATCCACTCGCACATCGGCTCGCAGATCTTCGACACCGCGGGCTTCGAGGTGGCCGCCCGCCGGGTGGTGGGCCTGCTGGCGGAGATCCGCGACGAGCACGGTGTCGAGCTGCCCGAGATCGACCTCGGCGGCGGCCTCGGCATCGCCTACACCAGCGACGACGATCCGCGCGAGCCGGCCGAGATCGCGGCCGCGCTGGCCGGCATCGTCCGCCGCGAGTGCGACGCCTCGGGCCTGCGGGTGCCGCGGCTGTCGGTCGAGCCGGGCCGGGCGATCGTCGGCCCGACCGCCTTCACGCTGTACGAGGTGGGGACGGTCAAGCCGCTGGAGGGCCTGCGGACCTACGTCAGCGTGGACGGCGGAATGTCCGACAACATCCGGACCGCGCTCTACGACGCCGAGTACTCGGTGGCCCTGGTGTCGCGCACCAGCGACGCGGAGCCGATGCTGGTCCGGGTGGTCGGCAAGCACTGCGAGTCCGGCGACATCGTCGTCCGGGACGCCTTCCTGCCGGCCGACCTGGCCCCGGGCGACCTGATCGCGGTGCCCGCCACCGGCGCCTACTGCCGTTCGATGGCGAGCAACTACAACCACGCCCTGAAGCCTCCCGTGCTGGCCGTCAAGGACGGTGCGGCCCGGGTGATCGTCCGGCGCGAGACGGAAGAGGATCTCCTGCGTCTCGATATCGGATGACGAAATCCTTGTCTCAGATCATGGAACGACCGTAGATCCGTACGGAAAGTCCCGGAGACTGGTACGGACCGAAGGTCCGGCGGGGGCATGAAATCCCGCCGGACGAACCGAAGCACGATGAATGCAGAGCGGAGTCGGATGATGCGTACGCGGCCGCTGAAGGTGGCGTTGCTGGGCTGTGGTGTGGTGGGCTCCGAGGTGGCGCGCATCATGACGACAGACGCCGCCGACCTCGCCGCGCGCATCGGCGCGCCGGTCGAGCTCGTCGGTGTCGCGGTCCGCCGGGCGGGCCGTCCCCGGCCGGGCGTGCCCGACCACCTGATCACCACCGACGCCGAGGCCCTGGTCAACCGGGGCGACATCGACGTGGTGATCGAGGTGGTGGGCGGCATCGAGCCGTCCAAACACCTCATCCTGTCGGCGTTCCGGCAGGGCGCCTCGGTGGTCAGCGCCAACAAGGCGCTGCTCGCCAAGGACGGCACCGAACTGCACGCGGCGGCGGCCGAGGCCGGCGTGGACCTCTACTACGAGGCCGCGGTGGCCGGTGCGATCCCGCTGATCCGCCCGCTGCGCGAGTCGCTGGCCGGTGACCGGGTGAACCGGGTGCTGGGCATCGTCAACGGCACCACCAACTTCATCCTCGACAAGATGGACAGCACCGGCGCCGGCTACTCGGAGGCGCTGGAGGAGGCCACCGCGCTCGGCTACGCCGAGGCCGACCCGACGGCCGACGTGGAGGGCTTCGACGCCGCCGCCAAGGCCGCGATCCTGGCCGGCATCGCCTTCCACACCAAGGTGACCGCGGCGGACGTCTACCGCGAGGGCCTGACCGAGGTGACCGCCGCCGACATCGCCTCCGCCAAGAAGATGGGCTGCGTGGTCAAGCTGCTGGCGATCTGCGAGCGGGCGGCCGACGGCGAGTCGGTCACCGCGCGCGTCCACCCGGCGATGATCCCGCTGTCGCACCCGCTGGCGTCCGTCCGCGAGGCGTACAACGCGGTGTTCGTCGAGGCCGAGGCGGCCGGACGGCTGATGTTCTACGGCCCGGGCGCGGGCGGCGCGCCGACCGCCTCGGCGGTCCTCGGCGACCTGGTCGCGGTCTGTCGCAACAAGCTCGCCGGTGCCACCGGCCCCGGCAACTCGGTGTACACGCAGCTGCCGGCCAAGCCGATGGACGAGGTGGTCACCCGCTACCACGTCAGCCTGGACGTCGACGACCGCGCGGGCGTGCTCGCCCAGGTCGCGTCGGTCTTCGCCGAGCACGGGGTCTCCATCGACACCGTGCGCCAGCAGGGCCGCGACGGCGACGCCTCGCTCGTCGTGGTCACCCACCGGGCCACCGACGCCGCCCTGTCGGCGACGGTGGACAAGCTCCGCGCACTGGACAGCGTGCGCGACGTGGCCAGCATCATGCGGGTCGAAGGGGAGTAGGAACAGATGATGAGCGGCGTTGCCGAGAACGCGGCCAGAGGCACCCACACCCACCAGTGGCGCGGCCTGATCGAGGAGTACCGGGACCGCCTGCCGGTCAGCGAGGCCACCCCGGTGGTCACGCTGCTGGAGGGCGGCACCCCGCTGGTTCCCGCCCAGGTGCTCTCCGAGCGCACCGGCTGCGAGGTCTACCTCAAGGTCGAGGGCGCCAACCCGACCGGGTCCTTCAAGGACCGCGGCATGACGATGGCCATCTCCAAGGCGAAGGAGGACGGCGCCCAGGCCGTCATCTGCGCCTCCACCGGCAACACCTCGGCCTCCGCCGCCGCCTACGCGGTGCGGGCCGGGATGGTGTCGGCGGTGCTGGTCCCGCAGGGCAAGATCGCCCTCGGCAAGATGGGCCAGGCGCTGGTCCACGGCGCCAAGATCCTTCAGGTGGACGGGAACTTCGACGACTGCCTCACCCTTGCGCGTGAACTGTCCGAGAAGTATCCGGTGGCGCTGGTCAACTCGGTGAACCCGGTTCGCATCGAGGGCCAGAAGACCGCGGCCTTCGAGATCGTCGACATGCTCGGCGACGCGCCGGACATCCACGTCCTGCCGGTCGGCAACGCGGGCAACATCACCGCGTACTGGAAGGGCTACCGCGAGTACGCGGCGGACGGCCTGGCCGCCCGCACCCCGCGGATGTGGGGCTTCCAGGCCGCCGGCTCCGCCCCGATCGTGGACGGCGCCCCGGTGCTCAAGCCGCAGACCATCGCCACCGCGATCCGGATCGGCAACCCGGCCTCCTGGGACTACGCGCTCGCCGCGCGGGACGAGTCGGGCGGCCTGATCGACAAGGTGACCGACCGTCAGATCCTGTCCGCCTACCGGCTCCTGGCCTCGCAGGAGGGCGTCTTCGTGGAGCCCGCGTCGGCCGCCTCGGTGGCCGGTCTGCTGGCCAAGGCGGAGGCCGGCCTGGTCGACCCGGGCCAGCGGATCGTCTGCACGGTGACCGGCAACGGCCTCAAGGACCCGGACTGGGCGGTGGCCGGCGCGCCGCAGCCGCAGATCGTCCCGATCGACCCGGAGACCGCCGCGCAGCGCCTCGGCCTGCTCGACTGACCCGCGACCGAACGCCGGGCCGACCCTTTCGGGGGTCGGCCCTGCGTCGTTCTCGACTGACACTTTTGTGTCAATTCCACGGCGCATTCCGATCCGATTCCGGCATGGATTCCGGCCAGAACCGGCAACACACCAGACGGAAGGCCCACGGGGTGTACCGCTGTGGAACCTCTCTTCGATACTCTGGGTCCGGCCGTGTGGCACATGCCCCGGGTCCGGCCCCACCGCGGGAGCCGCACCATCGACTGTGACCGACCGCCCCGGCCGGGGCCCGCGGCCCCCTCCCACCCTCGCACCGACGCGCTTCGCGCCGCCCGATTTCCCCAGGAGAGTCCACCGCATGGCCGGTCCTGCGTTCCGTGCCGCCGCCGTCCGGGTCCGGGTCCCCGCGACCAGTGCCAACCTCGGCCCCGGCTTCGACGCCTTCGGACTCGCGCTGGGTCTGTACGACGACGTGGTCGTCCGGGTCTCCGACTCCGGGCTCTCCGTCGACATCGCCGGTGAGGGTGCCGACAGCCTGGCCCGCGACGAGCGCCACCTCGTGGTCCGCTCGATGCGCGCCGCCTTCGACCGTCTCGGCGGCCAGCCGCGCGGCCTCGAAGTCGTCTGCGCCAACCGCATACCGCACGGCCGCGGCCTGGGCTCGTCGTCCGCCGCGATCTGCGCCGGCATCGTGGCGGCCCGCGCCGTCACCATCGGCGGCCCGTCCGCGCTGGACGACGACGCCCTGCTCGCCCTCGCCTCCGAGCTGGAGGGCCACCCGGACAACGTCGCGGCCTGCCTGCGCGGCAACTTCACGGTGGCCTGGACCGAGGAGGACACCGCCCGGGCGGTCGCCCTGGAGCCCTCCGACCAGGTCGTCCCGGTGGTCTTCGTACCGGCCACCGAGGTGCTCACCGAGACCGCCCGCGGCCTGCTGCCGAAGACCGTCCCGCTGGCCGACGCCGCCGTCAACGCGGGTCGCGCCGCGCTGCTGGTCGAGGCCCTGACCCGGCGGCCCGAGCTGCTGCTCGCCGCCACCGAGGACCGGCTGCACCAGGACTACCGGGCCTCCGCGATGCCGGACAGCGCCGCCCTGGTGGGCGCGCTCCGCGCGGAGGGCGTCGCCGCGGTGATCTCCGGCGCGGGTCCGACCGTGCTCGCGCTCACCGACGAGGCGGGCGTGCAGAAGGTCCTGTCCTTCGCCGAGGGCCACGGTTCCGGCGGCCCGGTGTTCGCCGCGCACCGGCTGGAGCTCGACCGGACCGGGGCCACGGTGCTCCCGCTCGACGTCTGAGCACCCGTTCGGAGCGGGCCCGGACCGGTGCGCCGGAGCCGGGCCGTCCGGACACGATTGGCAAGCGCAAGGCTGGGGAATGTCTGAGGGGGTCGGTAGTGTTAACCTCATTGCTGCACCAGGTGCCCTCCGGGGCTAGGTGCGCCGCGTCCCGATCCCAGCACTCCGCACCAGCGGAGTCCCGGCGATATACGGGGCGACGATTCTCCGGGAGCCCACCGCAGCGCGTACGCAGCCTGCCTGCGCGACTTGCGGCCGCATCCCGAAGCCGTGACGGCACCTGACTCCCACCCGCGGCCTCCCACCTTGAGGCACAGGACGGGCGGAGCACGGGCCACCGTCACGCGACGGGGGCCCGGGATTCGCAGGCAGCGTGGGGATATCTCCCCGCCGAAAGCTGGGGTGGGGGTACCACCCGGCCGAAGGCTGGGGGCGGGTCGACGTTCGACCGTTCCACCACGCCACTCAGCACCACCGTGCTTCATGCACCGCACCTCGCAGCTCTCCCCCGACCGGCACACCGCCATCCGGGGGATCACCGCCTCGGACCGACGCAGACGAGCGTTGGTCAGGACAGCACAACCGGTCGCCGAGCCAGACAGGCCGACGTCCGCTCCAGGGAAGGACCCTTAGTGAGCGACACCACCGATCTGATGGGCGCGCGCCCGGACGCCGAGGCGTCGGACGCAGCCGCCGCCCCCGCGGCTCCGGCGCGACGCCGTCGTACCGCTGCCGCGGGCCTGGACGGCATGGTCCTGGCCGAGCTGCAGAAGCTCGCCGCGGACCTTGGCATCACCGGTACCGGACGCATGCGCAAGAGCCAGCTGATCGAGACCATCAAGGAGAAGAGCGGCGGAGACCCGCTGCTCGCCGGCGCCGGGACCGCCGCCGCGGCCGCTCCGGCCGCCAAGCGCGCCGCCAAGGCCGAGGCCGCCGAGCCGGCCGAGAAGCCCGCCCGCCGCACCAAGGCCGCCGCCGCTGCTGCGGCCGAGGCCCCCGCCGCCGCCGCCGAGGCGCAGGCCCAGATCGAGATCCCGGTCCAGGCCGCCGCCGAGACCGCCGCGCCCGCCCGGACCGAGCGGACCCGCCGCCGGGCCACCTCGGCCGCCGGCGCCCCGGTGGCCGAGGCCGCCGAGGCGCCCGCCGCCGTGGCGACCGAGGCCAAGCAGGCCGAGGCCCGCCCCGAGGGCGCCCGCGCCTTCGAGAACCGCGAGGAGGGTCGCAGCGAGACCCGCCGCGACCGTCGTGACCGCCGCGGTGGCCGCGAGGCCGGCGAGCGCGAGGGCCGCCAGGAGGCCGGCGAGGCCCAGGCCGGCCAGGACGGCGACGGGCGCGAGTCGCGCCGCGACCGCCGCAACCGCCGGGACCGTACCGAGCGCCCCCAGCAGCAGGGTGCCCAGAGCACCCAGGGCGACAGCCAGCAGAGCCGCCCGAGCGGCGGCCAGCAGGCCCAGCCGCAGCAGGTGCAGCAGGCGCAGCCGCAGGGCGGCTTCGACGACGACGAGTTCGGCGACGGGCGCCGTGGCCGGCGCGGCCGCTACCGCGACCGCCGTGGCCGTGGCAGCAGCCGCCGCGAGGGCTTCGAGGCCGGCCCGGCCGAGCCGCAGGTCGGCGAGGACGACGTCCTGATCCCGGTCGCGGGCATCCTGGACATCCTCGACAACTACGCGTTCGTGCGGACCTCCGGCTACCTGCCGGGCCAGAACGACGTCTACGTCTCGCTCGCCCAGGTCCGCAAGAACGGCCTGCGCAAGGGCGACGCCATCACCGGTGCGGTGCGTCAGCCGCGCGACGGCGAGCGCCGCGAGAAGTTCAACGCCATGGTGCGGCTGGACTCCGTCAACGGGATGGACCCGGAGAGCGGCCGCGGCCGCCCCGAGTTCAACAAGCTCACCCCGCTGTACCCGCAGGACCGGCTCCGTCTGGAGACCGACCCGGGCGTGCTGACCACCCGGATCATCGACCTCGTGTCGCCGATCGGCAAGGGCCAGCGCGGTCTGATCGTCGCGCCGCCGAAGACCGGTAAGACGATGGTGCTGCAGGCGGTCGCCAACGCGATCACCCACAACAACCCCGAGTGCCACCTGATGGTCGTCCTGGTCGACGAGCGTCCGGAAGAGGTCACCGACATGCAGCGGTCGGTGAAGGGCGAGGTCATCTCCTCGACCTTCGACCGCCCGGCGGAGGACCACACCACGGTGGCGGAGCTGGCCATCGAGCGCGCCAAGCGCCTGGTGGAGCTCGGCCACGACGTGGTGATCCTGCTGGACTCGATCACCCGTCTCGGCCGTGCCTACAACCTGGCGGCGCCGGCCTCCGGCCGCATCCTGTCCGGTGGTGTCGACTCGACCGCGCTGTACCCGCCGAAGAAGTTCTTCGGCGCCGCGCGCAACATCGAGAACGGCGGCTCGCTGACCATCCTGGCCACCGCGCTGGTCGAGACCGGCTCGCGGATGGACGAGGTGATCTTCGAGGAGTTCAAGGGCACCGGCAACATGGAGCTCAAGCTCGACCGGAAGCTCTCGGACAAGCGCATCTTCCCGGCCGTCGACGTGGACGCCTCCAGCACCCGCAAGGAGGAGATCCTGCTCGGCAGCGAGGAGTTGGCGATCGTCTGGAAGCTGCGCCGGGTGCTGCACGCGCTCGACTCGCAGCAGGCGATCGAGCTGCTGCTGGACAAGATGAAGCAGACCAAGTCCAACGCCGAGTTCCTGATGCAGATCGCCAAGACGACCCCCGGGTCCGGCGACTGACCGTCGCGAGACGGTTTCTCGACACGGAACCCCGGCCCGCGCGAGCGGGCCGGGGTTCGTCGTGTTCCGGGGGCTGCGGGGTCTCCGGAGGTTTGTCGGGAAGATCCATTTCGGTGGTTTGTTCCAGAGTCGGGACATCTTGAGGTCTTTACGGCATCTTGTCCGATTTATTCTGGATCGTATGGCCGAGCACAAGAGGGTTCCGAACCGCCGCCGCAGGCTCCTGCGCGTGGCCGCGTGTGCGTTCGCCGCGCTCGTCGTCCTCGGGGCCGGAGCGGCCGGCTACGCGTACCACCGGCTGAACGCCAACATCAGGAGCGTCGACATCGACGCCCGGCTGGGCACCTCCCGGCCGCCCACGGCCACCGACGGGTCGTTCAACCTGCTGGTGCTGGGCTCGGACTCGCGCGCCGGCGGCAACGCCGGCCTGGCCGGCGGCGACGCCGACGGCACGGCGCGCTCGGACACCGCGATGGTCGTGCACGTCAACCAGGACCACTCGCGCGCCGACGTGGTCTCGATACCCCGCGACACCCTCGTCCCGCGCCCCGAGTGCACCGACGCCGGGGGGCGGACCGCCCCGGCGGCGAAACGCGCGATGTTCAACAGCGCGTACGAGACCGGGGGCGCGGCGTGCGCGGTGAAGACCGCGGAGCAGATCAGCGGGCTGCGGATGGACCACTACGTCGAGGTGGACTTCGAGGGCTTCGCCCGGGTCGTGGACGCGATCGGCGGGGTCACCGTGACCACCACGGTGGCCATCCGCGACAAGGACAGCGGGCTGGACCTCCCGCCCGGTGAGCACCGCCTCGACGGCGAGCAGGCGCTGGCCTTCGTCCGCACCCGGCACGGCGTCGGGGACGGCAGCGACCTCGGCCGGATCGAGCTGCAGAAGCAGATGGTGCGCTCACTGCTCGACCAGGCCGGCGGGGCGGGGCTGCTGACCAACCCGGCCAAGCTCTGGTCGACCGGCGACACCCTGACCCGCAGCATCACCACCGACTCCGCGCTCGCCTCGGTCAACTCCCTCGTCGGGCTCGCCGAGGAGCTCAAGGGCATCGGGCCGGACCGGCTCACCATGGTCACCCTGCCCGTGGTGACCGCGCCGAGCGACCCGGACCGGGTGGTCCAGCAGCAGCCGCAGGCCGACCAGGTCTGGGCTGCCCTGAAGGGCGACCGGCCGCTGCCGTCGGCGGTCGTCGTGGCGCAGCCGCAGAACCCGGCGCAGGCCACGCCCACGGCCACCCCCACCGGCGCCCCCAAGGCCCCCGTCAAGGGCCCCACCGGCCCCACCGGCCCCACCGGCCGCGCCAAGGCGCCCGGTGCCACGGCCACCGCCCCTGCGACGGCTCCCGCCGGTGCCCCCGCGGGGACCGCGACCGGGACCGCCACCGGGGCCGCCACCGGGACCGTCCCGACGGCTCCCGCACGGCGGTGAACGCGCCCGGCCGGGGGCCCGGAATATCCCGGAACGCGCCCCGGTTTGGGAAGAAGCGACCCGTCCTGGCAGACTGGTCCGTCGGTCCCGGTTCACGTGCGGCGTCCCAGCCGCCGACCCGGTGCCCTCCCGAACCTAGGAGAACCCCTTGAAGCCCAACGTTCACCCCGAGTACGTGGTCACCCGTGTGACCTGCACCTGCGGCGCCGAGTTCACCACCCGCTCGACCGAGACCAGTGGCGAGATCCGCGCCGAGGTCTGCTCGCAGTGCCACCCGTTCTACACCGGCAAGCAGAAGATCCTCGACACCGGTGGCCGCGTGGCCCGCTTCGAGGCCCGCTTCGGCAAGCAGCACAGCGCGAAGGCCTAGCGCTCCCTCGGCGCCGGTTCCCGGCGCCCCCGTACTCGTTCCGGGGGCGCTGGGGACCGGCGCCGTTCGCGTCCCCCCGCAGCCTCAGCGATCCCACCCACCCACACCCCGGGAAGAAGGCCACCCCATGTTCGAGGCAGTCGAAGAGCTCCTCGTCGAGCACGCCGCCCTCGAGACGAGGCTGGCCGACCCGTCCGTCCACGCCGACCAGGCCAACGCGCGCAAGCTGGCCAAGCGGTACGCCGAGCTGACCCCGATCACCCGGGTCTTCCGGGAGTGGAAGCAGGCCGGTGAGGACATCCAGGCCGCCCGTGAACTCGCGGCCGAGGAGCCGGAGTTCCTGGCCGAGGTGAAGGACTCCGAGGCCCGCCGGGAGCAACTGACCGAGGAACTGCGGCTGCTGCTGGTCCCGCGCGACCCGAACGACGACAAGGACGTCATCCTGGAGATCAAGGCGGGTGAGGGCGGCGAGGAGTCGGCGCTCTTCGCCGGTGACCTGCTCCGGATGTACCTGCGCTTCGCCGAGCGGATCGGCTGGAAGGCCGAGATCATCGACTCCAACGAGTCCGACCTCGGCGGCTACAAGGACGTCTCCGTCGCCGTCAAGACCAAGGGCAGCACCGAGCCCGGTCAGGGCGTCTGGGCCCGGCTGAAGTACGAGGGCGGCGTGCACCGCGTGCAGCGCGTGCCGGCCACGGAGTCGCAGGGCCGCATCCACACCTCGGCGGCCGGCGTGCTGGTCACCCCCGAGGCGGAGGAGGTCGAGGTCGAGATCGTGGCCAACGACCTGCGGATCGACGTCTACCGTTCGTCCGGCCCCGGCGGGCAGTCGGTCAACACCACCGACTCCGCGGTCCGGATCACCCACCTGCCGACCGGTATCGTGGCCTCCTGCCAGAACGAGAAGAGCCAGCTCCAGAACAAGGAGCAGGCGATGCGCATCCTGCGTTCGCGGCTGCTGGCCGCCGCGCAGGAGGAGGCCGAGCGGGAGGCTTCGGACGCCCGTCGCAGCCAGGTCCGCACGGTGGACCGTTCCGAGCGGATCCGGACGTACAACTACCCGGAGAACCGCATCTCGGACCACCGCACGGGCTTCAAGTCGTACAACCTGGACCAGGTCCTGGACGGCGACCTGAACGCGGTGATCCAGTCCTGCGTCGACACGGACGCGGCGGCCAAGCTGGCCGCGGCCCAACAGAACTGACACCTGCGGCAGCGAGACCGACGTCGAGGCCGGAGAGCGGAAGCAAGAGGTCGTACGGATGAACCTGCTACTCGCCGAGGTGGCCCAGGCCACCCAGCGGTTGGCCGCGGCCGGCGTGCCGTCGCCGCGCTTCGACGCGGAGGAGCTCGCCGCACACGTCCACAGCGTCAAGCGCAGCCAACTGCACACGGTCAAGGACGCGGACTTCGACGCCCGCTACTGGGAGGCCGTCTCCCGGCGGGAGGCGCGCGAGCCGCTCCAGCACATCACCGGGCGGGCGTTCTTCCGCTACCTGGAGCTGGCGGTCGGCCCCGGTGTCTTCGTACCCCGGCCGGAGACCGAGTCCGTGGTCGAGTGGGCCATAGACGCGGTCCGCGACATGGACGTGGCCGAGCCGCTGGTGGTCGACCTCTGCTCCGGATCCGGCGCCATCGCGCTCGCCCTGGCGCAGGAGCTGCCGCGCTCCACCGTGCACGCCTTCGAGCTCGACGAGGGCGCGCTGCCCTACACCCGGCGCAACATCGGGGCCTCGCCCGACCGCGCCCGGATCACCCTGCACGAGGGTGACGCCACCCGCGCCTTCGAGGGCGACCACGGCTGGGACGGCCGCTTCGACCTGGTCATCTCCAACCCGCCGTACATCCCGCTCACCGAGTGGGAGTACGTCGCGCCGGAGGCCCGCGACCACGATCCGCAGATGTCGCTCTTCTCCGGCGAGGACGGCCTGGACACCATCCGGGGCATCCAGCGGGTCGCCGCCAGGCTCCTGCGCCCGGGCGGCGCCGTGGTGATCGAGCACGCCGACACCCAGGGCGGCCAGGTCCCGTGGATCTTCAACGAGGAAGCCGGCTGGACCGACACCGCCGACCACCGCGATCTGAACAACCGGCCGCGATTCACCACGGCGCGCAAGGCGTCGCTGTGACCGCGTCCGTCCACGTGATGAGTTGTCTCGGAAGGGGACCGCACCGATGAGCCGCCGCTACGACTGTGCCGACGCAGGGGACCGCGCGACGGGCCTGCGCGAGGCCGCCTCTGCCATCCGCCGGGGCGAACTCGTCGTGCTGCCCACCGACACCCTCTACGGGGTCGGTGCGGACGCCTTCTCGCCGGAGGCCGTCGCCGCCCTGCTCGCCGCCAAGGGCCGCGGCCGCAACATGCCCTCACCCGTCCTGGTCGGCTCGCCGACCACCCTGCACGGGCTGGTCACCGACTTCTCCGAGCAGGCCTGGGAGCTGGTCGACGCGTTCTGGCCGGGCGGGCTCACCCTGGTCGCCAAGCACCAGCCCTCGCTGCGCTGGGACCTCGGCGAGACCCGGGGCACGGTCGCCGTCCGGATGCCGCTGCACCCGGTCGCCATCGAGCTGCTGAACACCACCGGCCCGCTGGCGGTCTCCAGCGCCAACCGGACCGGCGGGCCGTCGCCGTCCACCTGTGGCGAGGCCGAGCAGCAGCTCGGCGACGCCATCTCGGTCTACCTGGACGGCGGCACGGCCGACCACGCGAAGGCCTCGTCGATCGTCGATGTCACGGGCAAGGTCCCGGTGCTGCTGCGGGCCGGCGCGATCACCGCCGAGCAGCTGAGGGAGGTCGTCCCCGACCTGGAGGCCGGCAGTTGACGGCCGCCTCCCTCCATGCCGGGCCCGGCATATCGCCGTACCTGGCCGTGGGCCCCAGGCCGCTGGACCACTTCCGGATCCTGTACGTGTGCACCGGCAACATCTGCCGCTCGCCGATCGCCGAGCGGCTCACCAGGCGTGAGCTGGACACCCGGCTGAACCCGCGGGTGGCCGGCCGCATCCTGGTGGAGTCGGCCGGCACCTGGGGCCACGAGGGCGCACCGATGGAGGACCACGCCGCCACGGTGCTGGACGAGTACGGCGCCGACAGCGGCGGCTTCACCGGCCGTGAGCTGCTGGACGAACACGTGGTCGAGGCCGACCTGGTGCTCACCGCGACCCTGGACCACCGGGCCCAGGTCATCTCGATGGGGCACGAGGCCGGCCTGCGCACCTTCACCATGAAGGAGTTCACCCGCCTGGTCCGGACGATCGACCCCGGCACCCTCCCGGACCCGCGACGCGGCGCCGACGTGACCGAGCGCGCCCGCGCGCTGGTCCGGGCCGCCGCCTCGCTGCGCGGCTGGTTGCTCGCCGCCACCCCCGAGTCGGACGAGGTGCACGACCCGTACGGCGCGCCGATCGGCATGTTCCGCAACTGCGGCGAGGAGATATTCCACGCGGTCGACCCGGTGGTCACCGCGCTCACCGGGGTTCCCGCGCGCTACTGAGCAGGGCGGCCCCGTAGGCCGTGACCGTCCGGGCGGGTGCATCCCGGCCCGCGCCGCCGCGCCGCTCCCGGGGGCCGGTCCTACGCTGGAGGAACCCTCACCCTCTCCCGGCCTCCGACCGGGAGGTGGCCCCATGCGCCCGGGAGCCCCGCCATGACCGTCACCGATGCCGCGACCGGTTCCACCGAGACGACGGGGCGCCGGTGGGCGTCCGGGGCGCCCGACGAGGTCCTCCACCGGGCCGACCCCCAGATCGCCGACCTGCTCGCCGCCGAGGCCGAGCGGCGGGCCGAGACGATCCAGCTGCTGGCCGGGGAGAACCTCACCAGCCCGGCCGTGCTGGCCGCGCTCGCCGGCCCGCTGATCGACAAGTACGCCGAGGGCTACCCGGGCCGG
This sequence comes from Kitasatospora sp. NPDC058406, assembly GCF_042722765.1. NCBI lineage: Bacteria > Bacillati > Actinomycetota > Actinomycetes > Kitasatosporales > Streptomycetaceae > Kitasatospora > Kitasatospora sp. NPDC058406. The sequence continues at coordinate 20,881 of NZ_JBHXKE010000061.1, read as the reverse complement.
CGCCACCACACCGGCTGCGCGCTGGCCGACGCCGCCGAACTGCTGGCCGTCGACCGGGCCCGCGCGCTGTTCACGGCGCCGCACGCCAACGTCCAGCCGCGTTCGGCCACCTCGGCGATCCTGGCCGCCTACGCGGCGCTGCTGCGGCCGGGGGACGCGGTGCTGGCGATGTCGCTGGAGCACGGCGGCCACCTGAGCTGCGGCTCGCGGGCCAACTTCTCCGGCCGGTGGTTCGAGTTCGTCGGCTACGGGGTGCGCCGCGAGGACGGGCTGGTCGACCTCGACCAGGTCCGCGAACTGGCCCGCCTGCACCGCCCCAAGGCCATCGTGGCCGGCTCCATCTCGCACCCCCGGCACCCGGACTGGGCCGCCTTCCGGGAGATCGCCGACGAGGTGGACGCCTACCTGGTCGCCACCGTCGCGCAGACCACCGGCCTGATCGCGGCGGGCCTGGCGCCCTCCCCGGTGCCGTACGCGGACGTCACCGTGGCCGCCACCCACAAGCTGCTCCGGGGGCCGCGCGGGGGCCTGCTGCTCTCCACCGCCGAGCTGGCCGACCGGATCGACCGGGCGGTCTTCCCGTTCACCCAGGGCGGCGCCGCGATGAACGAGGTGGCCGGCAAGGCCGTCGCCCTGGCCGAGGCCGCCACGCCCGCCTACCGCGCGTACGCGCACCGCACCGTCGCGGGGGCGCGGGTGCTGGCGGCGGGGCTCGAAGCGGCGGGGGCGCGTCCACTGACCGGCGGGACCGACACCCACCTGGTGACGGTCGACGTCGGCCCGCTCGGGGTGAGCGGCGCCGAGGCGGAGCGGCGCTGCGCCGTCGCCGGGCTGCTGCTCGGCAAGTGCGCGCTGCCATACGACCCGGCGCCGCCGTCCGAGGCCTCCGGCATCCGCCTGGGCACCGGCACGGTGACCTCCCAGGGCATGGGCGAGAGCGAGCTGACGGAGATCGCCGGGCTGATCGGACGGCTGCTCGCCGGGGGCACGGACGTCCGGGTGGGGGAGCGGGTCCGGGAGCTGGCGGGGGCGTTCGCGGGCCGTCGCTGACCGGATGAACCGATCTCCTACCCGGTAGGGCGAACCGCGATGCACGCACCCGGCGTCCGACTCAATAAGGTGTGTGCCGTGGCGACGCACCTCGAACCCCGGACAGGCACGGGCGTACCTTCGGTACCCACCCGTCGGACAGTGCAGCAGGAGGCCAGTGGTGCGTGAGTATCTGCTGGTGCTGTTCTGCACCGCGGCCGTCACCTACCTGCTGACCGGCCCGGTGCGGAAGTTCGCCATCGCGGCGGGGGCGATGCCCCCGGTCCGCGCCCGCGACGTGCACCGCGAACCCACCCCGCGGCTCGGCGGCATCGCGATGTTCGGCGGCCTCTGCGCCGGCATCCTGGTCGCCTCCCAGCTGGACAACCTGAGCAAGGTGTTCTCGCAGGGCACCGACATCCGCGCGCTGCTCTCCGGCGCCGGGATCATGTGGCTGCTCGGCGTGCTGGACGACAAGTGGGGCGTGGACGCGCTGGTGAAGCTGGGCGGCCAGATGATCGCCGCCGGCGTGATGGTGTGGCAGGGCGTCACGGTGATCACCCTGCCGGTGCCCGGCTCCGGCCCGGTCGCGGTCAGCCCCACCCAGGGCATGGTCATCTCGGTCACCCTGGTCGTCGTCATGGTCAACGCGGTGAACTTCATCGACGGCCTGGACGGCCTGGCCGGCGGCATGGTCTGCATCGCCGCGATGGCCTTCTTCCTGTACTCCTACCGGCTCTGGTACGGCTACACGATCAGTGACGCCGCCCCCGCCGTGCTCTTCAGCGTGCTGCTGATCGGCATGTGCCTGGGCTTCCTGGCGCACAACATGCACCCGGCCCGGATCTTCATGGGCGACTCCGGTTCGATGATGCTGGGCCTGATGCTGGCCGTCGCGGCGATCTCGATCACCGGCCGGGTCGACCCCGACCTGATCACCAGCGAGACGGGTTCGCAGACCCTCACCGTGCACGCCCTGGTGCCGATCTACATCCCGCTGCTGCTGCCGCTGACGGTCATCGCGCTGCCGCTGGCGGATCTGCTGCTCGCCGTGGTCCGCCGCACCTGGGCCGGCCAGTCGCCGTTCGCCGCGGACAAGCGGCACCTGCACCACCGACTGCTCCAGGTCGGCCACTCGCACAGCCGCGCCGTGCTGATCATGTACTTCTGGGCCGCGCTGATCGCCTTCGGGACCGTCGCCTTCTCGGTCACCAACACCGGCCGCACCCTGGTGCTGATGCTGGCCGGGCTCTGCCTGGTCGGCCTGGTGGTGCTGCTGACCCCGCGGTTCCGGCCGCGGGCCCCGCGCGCGGTGCAGGCCTTCGTCCCGCCGCGCTACCGCCGCCGTCCGGCGGGCCGGAAGCCCGCCCCGGCGGCGGTGCGCGAGGAGGAGGGCACGGCCCTGACCGCCGAGTCCGCCTCGGAGTCCGCCACCGAACCGATGGCCGAGCTGTCCGCCGAGGACAAGCGACTGCTCGGGGGGCTGCCGAAGGGCTCCTCCGCGACCGGAAGCCGTGGTCACGGCCACGGGCGCGGCCGGTAGGGCGAAGTGACGTCCTGTCAAGCCGCCTCACCCGTTCGGCGGCACTGTTGGGCCATCAGTGTGACAGGTACCACACATTCATGGTAAAGCTCTCATCAAATAGTTTGTGATACCGTTCACGAGTACCGAGAACACGCCGAAAGACCTCACAGGTGGATGACTTCCGTCCCTGGCCGGTCTCCCTCGACGGACTCGCCGCAGAGCGGCCGGTCCGCGGCGGTTCCGGTCCGGTGTCACCATCACGTTCTGTGCCCGTCCCCCCGCCATCGACATGCCGCCGGAGTTGCCGACATGCCGTCCAACGACGCCCGGATCCTCCGAGGCGCCGCGATCCCCACTGCGGTCGCCGGAGTCCTCGCCATGGCGATCTCCTTTGCAGTCGCGGGTGGCAAGGGCTTGCTCGGCGCCCTCTTCGGAACGCTGCTGGTGATGGCCTTCTTCACCTCGGGTCAGGTCGCGCTCGACCGGCTGACCAGGTCGAACCCGCACATCATGATGGCCGCGGCGCTGCTCGTGTACACGACGCAGATCCTGCTGGTCGGCATCTTGCTGGCCGTGTTCAAGGACACCGAGCTCTTCAACCGGCAGGCCTTCGCCTTCACGCTGCTCGGCTGCGCACTCATCTGGACGGGTTTCCAGGTGCGCGGCGCACTGAAGGCGAAGATGTTCTACGTCGACCCCAACGCCTCTGAAAACAAGGGCAACAAGCCGTCCGACAAGGGGCGTCAACAGTGACGGCGCCCCTCTGTCCCCCCAACGAGGGGGGCGGTGTTTATGCCGCGCTGACGGGCTGCTATCGTCCGTCGCAACAACGGAGTACGGGAAGAGGCCAGGTCTGTCCGCACGGCGGACCGATCGCCCCCCGGATCCGCGCAGTCTTCGATGATCCCGCGGCGGTGCAGCGCACTGCCGGGCGGGGTCGGCGAGAAACCCATCAAGTTCCAGTGCCGCTCCGTGGTCGCAGGCCACGCCGACACACCGAGGTTGCCGTAACCATGCGTCACGACGAAGGAGTCCGTGGTGAGTGCTGAACTCACGTCCCTCGCCTCAGGCAGTTGCCACTTCGGGGACGCTGGCTGCGGCTTCCCGGCCCCGGGTCTGAACGAGTTCCAGTTCGAGCCGATTTTCACGATCGGCAGCTTCGAGTTCAACAAGCCGATGCTGCTGTCGATGATCGTTGCGGTACTGGTCGTTCTGTTCTTCTGGGCCGCCTTCGCGAAGCCGCGGCTCGTCCCCGGCAAGCTGCAGCTGGTCGGTGAGATCGGCTACGACTTCGTCAAGCGCTCCATCGTTCTGGAGACGATCGGCAAGAAGGGCGAGAAGTACGTCCCGATGCTCGTCTCGATGTTCTTCTTCATCTGGTTGATGAACATCATGTCGATCATCCCGTTCGCCCAGTTCCCGGTGACCGCGGCGATCGCCTTCCCGGCCGGCCTCGCAGCCGTCGTGTGGCTCACCTACATGACGCTGACCTTCAAGAAGCACGGCTTCGTCGGCGGCTTCAAGAACCTCTGCTGGCCGTCGGGCATCCCCGGCTGGGTCATGTTCATCCTGGTGCCGATCGAGTTCTTCTCGAACATCTTCGTGCGCCCCTTCACGCTCGCGGTCCGAGCCTTCGCGAACATGTTCGCCGGCCACCTGCTGATCGTGATGTTCTCCATCGCCTCCTGGTACCTGCTCAGCCCGACCCTGGGCGCGCTGTACGGCACGGCCTCCTTCGTCGTGACCATCGCGCTGACCGCCTTCGAGCTGCTGGTCCAGTTCCTGCAGGCCTACATCTTCGTGATGCTGGCCAGCAGCTACATCGCCGGTGCCCTCGAAGAGGCGCACTGAGCCTGGGGCCCCCGGCCCCACCCCCGAACCACACCTCCCGGAATGCCCGGTGGCCAATCACCACCGGTTCACCACCCCTGCAAAGGACAACTGCAATGAGCTTCCTCGCTGAGGGCACTGTCTACGGTTCCGTCGCCTCGATCGGCTACGGCCTCGCCGCCATCGGCCCCGGCATCGGCGTCGGTCTGATCTTCGGTAACGGTGTCCAGGCCATGGCCCGCCAGCCCGAGGCGGCCGGTCTCATCCGCGCCAACATGTTCATCGGCTTCGCGCTCACCGAGGCCCTCGCTCTGATCGGCATCGTCATGCCGTTCGTCTTCGGCAACAAGTAATCCCGCCGAAGACCCTTTCGAGGAAGGTCCAGATATGAGCATCGCGGCGCAGCTCGCGGCCGAGGAGAAGATGAATCCTCTCCTCCCCGCGTGGCCCGAGATCATCATCGGCCTGATCTGCTTCTTCATCGTCTTCGGTCTGCTCGGCAAGAAGCTCCTCCCCAGCATCGAGAAGGTGCTGTCGGAGCGCCGGGACGCCATCGAGGGCGGCATGGAGCGCGCCGAGGCCGCCCAGGCCGAGGCCCAGGCCCTGCTTGAGCAGTACCGCGCCGAGCTCGCCGACGCGCGTCACGAGGCTGCCCGCATCGTCGAGCAGGCTCGCGAGCAGGGCGCAGCCCAGCTCACCGAGATGCGCGAGGAGGGCCAGCGTCAGCGCGAGGCCATCGTCGCCGCCGGCCACGCCCAGATCGAGGCCGACAAGAAGCAGGCGTCCGCCGCCCTGCGCCAGGACGTGGGCTCGCTGGCCTCCCAGCTGGCGTCCCGCATCGTGGGCGAGTCCCTTGAGGACTCCGCCCGGCAGAGCGGTGTCATCGACCGCTTCCTGGACGAGCTGGAGTCCAAGGCCGCCGTTGCTCAGGGCGCGGCCAAGTGATCGGCGCCAGCCGCGAGGCCCTCGTCGCCGGGCGGCAGAACCTGGAGAGCCTGACCGATTCCACCTCGGTGGACGCGGCCAAGCTCGCCGAGGAGCTCACCGCCGTCACGGCCCTCCTCGACCGTGAGGTGTCGTTCCGCCGCGTGCTGACCGACCCGTCCCGGTCGGGTCAGGACAAGGCGCAGCTGGTCACCTCGCTGCTGTCCGGCCAGGTTTCCGGCGAGGCTGTCGACCTGGTCTCCGGCCTGGTCCGCTCCCGCTGGTCGGGCGCGCGTGACCTGGTCGACGCGGTCGAGGAGCTGTCCTCGTACGCCGAGGTCATCGCCGCCGAGAAGGCCGGTGCCCTGGACGACGTCGAGGACGAGCTGTTCCGGTTCGGCCGGGTGGTGAGCGGCTCCAACGAGCTGCGCTCCGCGCTGACCGAGCCGAAGGCCGGCGCCGCCGCCAAGGCTGCGCTGATCAGGAAGCTGCTCGGCGGCCGCGCCAACGCGGGCACCGTCCGGCTGGTCACCAGCCTGGTCAACAACCCGCGTGGCCGTAGCCTGGAGCAGGGCCTCGAGTCCTACTCGAAGCTCGCCGCCGCGCGGCGCGGCCGAGTGGTGGCCCTGGTCACCACCGCGGTGCCGCTGTCGGACAGCCAGAAGGAGCGCCTGTCGGGTGCTCTCGGCCGGCTGTACGGCCGCCAGGTCCACCTGAACATCGACGTCGACCCCGAGGTCGTCGGCGGTGTCCGGGTGCAGATCGGTGACGAGATCATCGAGGGCACCGTGTCGAGCCGCCTTGAGGGCGCTCGCCAGTCGCTCGAAGGCTGAACACACCCAAGCAGCACATCCGACCCTCGGTCGGGAACCGGCTCCACCGGAGTCGGCAAATCGTACGGCCGGTTCATACGACCCGGCCGAGAGTCGAGTACTTGCGGCCCTCAATGGCGGGCCGAGGATCGCAAACTAGGAGAGCAGGGAAGCCTGATGGCGGAGCTTACGATCCGTCCGGAGGAGATCCGGGACGCGCTGGCCGACTTTGTCCAGTCGTACCAGCCGGACGCCGCCTCTGTGGAAGAGGTCGGCACGGTCACTGACGCAGCGGACGGTATCGCCCATGTCGAGGGCCTGCCCTCGGTCATGGCCAACGAGCTGCTGAAGTTCGAGGACGGCACGCTCGGCCTCGCGCTGAACCTCGACACCCGCGAGATCGGTGTCGTCATCCTCGGTGAGTTCGGCGGCATCGAGGAGGGTCAGACGGTGCGCCGCACCGGCGAGGTCCTCTCGGTTCCGGTCGGCGACGGCTACCTCGGCCGCGTCGTGGACCCGCTGGGCAACGCGATCGACGGTCTGGGCGACATCGCTTCCACCGGCCGCCGTGCCCTGGAGCTGCAGGCCCCCGGCGTCATGGCCCGCAAGTCGGTCAAGCAGCCGCTGCAGACCGGCATCAAGGCCATCGACGCGATGACCCCGATCGGCCGCGGCCAGCGTCAGCTGATCATCGGCGACCGCCAGACCGGCAAGACCGCGGTGGCCGTCGACACGATCATCAACCAGCGCGACAACTGGCGCTCGGGCGACCCGGAGAAGCAGGTCCGCTGCATCTACGTCGCCGTGGGCCAGAAGGGCTCCACCATCGCGTCCGTCCGTGGCGCCCTGGAGGAGGCCGGCGCGCTGGAGTACACCACCATCGTGGCCGCTCCCGCCTCCGACCCGGCCGGCTTCAAGTACCTCGCTCCGTACACCGGCTCCGCCATCGGCCAGGAGTGGATGTACGACGGCAAGCACGTCCTGATCATCTTCGACGACCTGTCGAAGCAGGCCGAGGCCTACCGTTCCGTTTCCCTGCTGCTGCGCCGCCCGCCGGGCCGCGAGGCGTACCCGGGCGACGTCTTCTACCTGCACTCCCGCCTGCTGGAGCGCTGCGCGAAGCTGAACGACGAGCTCGGCGGCGGCTCGATGACCGGTCTTCCGATCATCGAGACCAAGGCCAACGACGTGTCGGCGTACATCCCGACCAACGTCATCTCCATCACCGACGGCCAGTGCTTCCTGGAGTCCGACCTGTTCAACGCCGGCATCCGCCCGGCCGTGAACGTCGGTATCTCGGTCTCCCGCGTCGGTGGCTCCGCCCAGATCAAGGCCATGCGCTCGGTCGCCGGCCGTCTGCGCCTGGACCTCGCCCAGTACCGTGAGCTGGAGGCCTTCGCCGGCTTCGGTTCCGACCTGGACGCGGCCTCCAAGGCCCAGCTGGAGCGCGGTGCGCGCATGGTCGAGCTGCTGAAGCAGGGCCAGTACCAGCCGTTCCCGGTCGAGGAGCAGGTCGTCTCCATCTGGGCCGGCACCACCGGTCAGCTGGACGACGTCCCGGTCGCCGAGATCCGCCGCTTCGAGCGCGAGTTCCTGGACCACGTGCGTCTGCAGCACAAGGACCTGCTCGCCGGCATCGTCGAGACCGGCCTGCTGGCCGACGGCACCGTCGACGCGCTGGCCACCGCGATCGGTGCCTTCAAGCAGGGCTACCAGACCGCTGACGGCAAGCTGCTCTCCGAGCAGGCCTGAGTCCGGTAGCGAGGGAAAGGACGTAACGACCCATGGGAGCACAGCTTCGGGTCTACAAGCGCCGGATCCGCTCTGTCACCGCGACGAAGAAGATCACCAAGGCGATGGAGATGATCTCCGCAGCGCGCATCGGCAAGGCGCAGCGCTCGGTGGCCGCCTCCACCCCGTACGCCGACGAGCTCACCCGGGCGGTGACGGCGGTGGCCACCCGGTCCAACGCCAAGCACCCGCTCACCAGCGAGAACCCGAACGCCACGCGTGCCGCAGTCCTGCTGATCACGGCGGACCGCGGTCTGGCGGGCGGCTACTCGTCCAACGCCATCAAGGCCTCGCTGGCGCTCTCCGAGCGTCTGCGGTCCGAGGGCAAGGACGTGGTGACGTACGTCGTCGGCCGCAAGGGCGTCTCGTTCTACGGCTTCCGTGACCTCGCCGTCGCGGAGACCTGGACGGGCTTCTCGGACAAGCCGACCTACGGGGACGCCAAGGCCGTCTCGGCCGCGCTGATCGAGGCCTTCACGGCCGAGACCGGTGGCGTGGACGAGGTCCACGTGATCTCGACCCGGTTCGAGTCGATGCTGACGCAGACCGCGGTCGACGCCCGGCTGCTGCCGCTGAAGCTCGACGAGGTCCAGCTCAGCGACGAGTCGTCCGCCAAGGCGGAGATCTTCCCGCTCTACGACTTCGAGCCGTCGGCGGAGGGCGTCCTGGACGCCCTGCTGCCGCGGTACGTGGAGAGCCGGATCTACAACGCGCTGCTGCAGTCGGCTGCCTCCGAGCACGCCGCCCGCCGCCGCGCGATGAAGAGCGCGACGGACAACGCCGGCGAGCTCATCAAGTCGCTCACGCGGCTTGCCAACTCGGCCCGTCAGGCCGAGATCACCCAGGAAATCAGCGAGATCGTCGGTGGCGCGAACGCGCTCGCTGACGCGAGCCGCGGGAGCGAATGAGTATGACTACCACTGTTGAGCCGACCACGGCGACGGGCCGCGTCGCGCGGGTCATCGGCCCGGTCGTCGACGTGGAGTTCCCCGTCGACGCGATCCCGAACATGTTCAACGCCCTGCGCGTCGAGGTGGACAACCCCGACGGCACGGGCAAGAAGGTCCTCACCCTCGAGGTCGCCCAGCACCTCGGCGACGGCCTGATCCGCGGCATCTCGATGCAGCCGACCGACGGCCTGGTCCGCGGTTCGCAGGTCACCGACACCGGTGCCGCGATCTCGGTGCCGGTCGGCCAGATCACCAAGGGCAAGGTGTTCAACGCCCTCGGTGAGGTGCTGAACGTCGACAAGGACGAGTTCGAGTCGCAGGTCCAGGTCCGGTGGCCGATCCACCGCAAGGCCCCGGAGTTCAAGGACCTCGAGTCCAAGACCGAGATGTTCGAGACCGGCATCAAGGTCATCGACCTCCTCACCCCGTACGTGACCGGTGGCAAGATCGGTCTGTTCGGTGGTGCCGGTGTCGGCAAGACCGTTCTGATCCAGGAGATGATCTACCGCGTCGCCGAGAACTTCGGTGGTGTGTCGGTCTTCGCCGGCGTCGGCGAGCGTACCCGTGAGGGCAACGACCTCATCGACGAGATGGTCGACTCGGGCGTTCTGGACAAGACCGCGCTGGTCTTCGGCCAGATGGACGAGCCGCCGGGCACCCGTCTGCGCGTCGCGCTCTCCGCGCTGACCATGGCGGAGTACTTCCGTGACGTCGAGAAGCAGGACGTGCTCCTCTTCATCGACAACATCTTCCGGTTCACCCAGGCCGGTTCCGAGGTGTCGACCCTGCTCGGCCGTATGCCCTCCGCGGTGGGTTACCAGCCGAACCTGGCCGACGAGATGGGCCTCCTCCAGGAGCGCATCACCTCGACCCGCGGTCACTCGATCACCTCGATGCAGGCGATCTACGTCCCCGCGGACGACCTGACCGACCCGGCCCCGGCCACCACCTTCGCCCACCTGGACGCGACGACCGTTCTGTCGCGCCCGATCTCGGAGAAGGGCATCTACCCGGCCGTCGACCCGCTGGACTCCACGTCCCGCATCCTCGACCCGCGGTACATCGCGCAGACCCACTACGAGACGGCCATCCGTATCAAGGGGATCCTGCAGAAGTACAAGGACCTCCAGGACATCATCGCCATCCTCGGTATGGACGAGCTGTCGGAGGAGGACAAGATCACGGTCCACCGTGCCCGTCGCATCGAGCGCTTCCTCTCGCAGAACACCTACGTGGCGAAGCAGTTCACCGGCATCGAGGGTTCGACCGTGCCGCTGTCCGAGACCATCGAGGCCTTCAACTCGATCGCGGACGGCAAGTACGACTCCGTCCCGGAGCAGGCCTTCTTCATGTGCGGTGGCATCGAGGACCTGGAGCGCAACGCCGCTCAGCTGGCGAAGAAGTAATCGCGGCCGGTAGCAGTCGAGCGTGATCGTGAGGGGTGGGCCCCAGCCCTGGGACCCACCCCTCACGTCGCACCGGCTGTGATTCCGGTCAAATCCGTGCCGCCGGTTTCATGCCGGGGGCGCGGGCCCGTTATTCTTACCGAAACTCCCGAGTAATCGGGGGTTGCATGAGCCTAGGAGCCCACGTTGGCTGAGCTGCACGTCGAGCTGGTCGCAGCCGACCGCAAGGTGTGGTCCGGTGCGGCCACCATCGTCGTCGCCCGTACGGCCTCCGGTGACACCGGCATCATGCCGGGTCACACCCCGGTGCTGAGCGTGCTGGAGACCGGTCCGGTCACCATCCGGACCACGGACGGCGGCACCGTGATCGCCGCGGTGCACGGCGGCTTCATCTCCTTCGCCGACAACAAGGTGTCCCTCCTCGCGGAGATCGCCGAGCTGGCGGACGAGATCGACGTCGCGCGTGCCGAGCGCGCACTGGACAAGGCCAAGTCGGACCTCGACGCGCACGCCGAGCGTCGCGCCGAGGTGCGTCTGTTCGCGGCGCGCGGCCTCAAGGCCCACGCCTGAGTGCGCCGGACCCCGCCTGAGCGGGGTCGACCGACGGTCCCGGGGACGCCTGAGCGTGACCCCGGGACTGTCGTCTCAGTTGGTAGGTCAACGCGGTCGCCTGGTACGACCGAAACGGGGAACGCGGGTAGCGAGGAGGTAGGTGAGCATGGTCCTCGCCCTTGTGGTGTGTGCGGCGGTCGTGGCGCTCGGTGTGATCGGGTTGGTCGCGTTCGCGGTACGCCGCCGTGTGATCCAGCGGGTCGGCGGAACGTTCGACTGCAGTTACCGGCTCAAAATGCCCGCCGACGCCTCGACTCAGCCCGACCTCGACGAGAACGGCAAACCCACCTCAGCCCCGGTCCCCCAGACCGACGGCAAGGGGTGGGTTTTTGGTATCGGCCGGTACAGCGGCGACTCCATCGAGTGGTTCCGGGTCTTCTCGTACGCTCCGCGCCCCCGCAAGGTCCTGCCGCGCCGGGAGATCGAGGTGCTGGGCCGGCGCTACCCCGAGGGGCAGGAGGAGCTGGCCCTGCTCTCCGGCTCGGTCGTGCTGCGCTGCCTCCACAACGGCGCGCCGCTGGAGCTCGCGATGAGCGACGACGCGCTGACCGGCTTCCTCGCCTGGCTCGAAGCCGCACCCCCCGGGCAGAGGGTCAACGTCGCCTAACCCCGCGGCTAGTCTTGGCGCCATGGTCAATCTGACGCGTATCTACACCAGGACCGGCGACGACGGCACCACGGCGCTGGGCGACATGAGCCGTACGACCAAGACCGATCCGCGCCTGGTCGCGTACGCGGACGCCAACGAGGCCAACGCCGCGATCGGTGTGGCGATCGCGGCGGGTGCGCTGCCGGAGGACGTCGTCACGGTGCTCACCCGGATCCAGAACGACCTCTTCGACGTGGGCGCCGACCTGGCGACCCCGGTGGTGGAGGACCCGAAGTACCCGCCGCTGCGGGTGCTCCAGTCCTACATCGACAAGCTGGAGGGGGACTGCGACCACTACCTGGAGTCGCTGGAGAAGCTGCGCAGCTTCATCCTCCCCGGCGGCGCCGCGGGCGCCGCGTACCTGCACCTGGCCTGCACGGTGGTCCGCCGGGCCGAGCGGGCCACCTGGGCGGCGATCGAGGCACACGGGGAGAGCGTCAACCCGCTGACCGCCAAGTACCTGAACCGCCTCTCCGACCTGCTGTTCATCCTGGCCCGGGCGGCCAACAAGGAGCGCGGCGACGTGCTCTGGGTGCCGGGCGACAACCGCTGACCCGCGGCCGCCGGTACGGCTGCCGCTACAGCTGCTGGTGCTGCCGCGGGATCTCCCAGCCGACCACGTGGCCGTCCTCGACGATCGCGCCGGCCGGCGGCTCCTTCGGCCAGATCGCGTAGCAGGCGGCCACGATCAGGTTGATCCCGGCCACCATGCTCAGCCGCAGGTACCAGGCGGTGAAGGTGGAGAAGGCGGCGGCGCCGGCGGAGAGCGGCACCATGAGGGTGATCAGGCCGAGCGTGACGCCCGCCGAGACCGTGGTGCGGCCGGCGACCTGCCACTCGTAGCGGGTCCGCGCCGAGCCGTACTTGGGGGAGCGCGCGGGCTTGGGGCCGCCGGCGAAGCGGTACTGGAAGTGCCGGTCGGCCCAGCGGACCAGGGACGGCCCGAACCCGAGGGAGAAGCCCGCGTAGCTCGCCGCCAGCGCGTGCGTCCAGCTCGCGGTGGCGCCGCCGCGCAGGTCGAGCACGGCGAGGGTGAACAGGGTGAGGTCCAGGACCGGCAGGCCGATCAGCAGGACCGTGCTCACCGTGCGCAGCCGCAGCACGTAGCGGGCGGTCAGGGCCAGCCCGAGGACGACCCAGAAGGCGACCTCGGCGGCGAGGATGAGGGTGACGATCATGGCGGGCCTCCGGGCTGTTCGGTGGTGCTACCAGCCTTCCGCGCGCCGGTCCGCGCGTCGTCGTCGCCGGAGCCGAGTCCGGGCTGCACCTTTCGATGTACGCGCACTCCTCCCCGGACCCGAGCCGCCGGTCCGGCCGGGGATGATCTGATGGGGCTGTGCGCAGACCCACTCTCACCCCGCGGCAGGAAGACCGGGCGATCGCGGTCTTCGGGCTGCTCGGCGGGCTGTTCCTGATCTCCGTCAAGGTCTACGACGGCTCCGGGCACGTCGCCCGCTGGGCGGTCGTCCCGCCGCTGGTGGTGATGGCCTCGCTGGAGCTGGTCCGCCGGAGCAGGCCGGTCCTCATCGCGACGGTCGGCGGGATCGTCTTCGCGGTCAGCATCTTCAACGGCGCGCTCCTGGCGACCACCCTGATGTACACCGACCTGCTGTACGCCGCGGTGCTCTACGGCAACCCGAAGATGTCGCGGGTGCTGCACCTGACCGGTGCGGCCTCGGTGCTGGTGCTGTCCACCCTGGTGCTGATCTACAGCGACGCGCCGACGGCCGTGGCCGTCGTGGTGCTGACCACGCTGGTCTACCTGGCGCCGGTCTGGACCGGCGACATCGTGCGCAAGCACCGCGAGGAGGCGGAGTCCCAGCGGCTGCGGGCCGAGCAGACCGCGCTGCTCTCCGAGATGGACCGGCGGGAGGCCGTCGTCGTCGAACGGGCCCGGATGGCGCGGGAGTTGCACGACGTGGTGGCGAACCACCTGTCGGCCATCGCGATCCACGCCACCGGCGCGCAGTCGGTCGCCCGGCGCCAGCGGCGTCCGGAGGACGATCCGCTGGTGGAGGTGCTGGGTGTGATCCGGGAGAACAGCGTCCAGGGATTGACCGAAATGCGCCGCATCATCGGCCTGTTGCGGGACAGCGGCGGGGGAGAGGCCGACGCGTCGTACGCCGCGCCCGACCTGGACGCGGTGGACGCGCTGCTGGCGAAGGCCCGGGCGGCCGGGCAGGACGTCGGGCTGGGCTTCGAGCTCACCGAGCGTGGCGACCGCGGCTCGCTGCCGGTGCCGGTGGGTCTGGCCGCGTACCGGATCGTCCAGGAGTCGCTGACCAACGCGCTCAAGCACGCGGGGCCGGGCGAGGTCCGGGTGCTGCTGGAGTTCCTGCCGGAGGAGCTGCGGATCGTGGTGTCGAGCCCGTTCCGCCGCGGCGCGGGGCAGTCGCTGCCGGGTGCGCGGGCCGGGCTGGTCGGCATGGCCGAGCGGGCCTCGCTGCTGGGAGGCGGCTTCGAGGCCGGTCCGGAGGGCGAGTGCTGGACCGTCCGGGCGGTGCTGCCGCGGGCGCTGGTGACCGAGGGAGAGGGAGGGCGGGCATGACGATCCGGGTGCTGGTGGCGGAGGACCAGGCGGCCGTGCGGGCGGCGCTGGTGATGATCCTGCGGGCGGAGCCGGACCTGGAGGTGGTCGGGCAGGCCGCGGACGGCGAGGAGGCCGTCCGGCTGGCGCTGGAGCTGCGGCCGGACGTGGTCCTGATGGACGTCCAGATGCCCCGGCTGGACGGCGTGTCGGCGACCCGCGAGGTGGTGGCGGCCGGAGCGGCCCAGGTGCTGGTGCTGACCACCTTCGACCTCGACGAGTACGTCTACGGGGCGCTGCGGGCCGGGGCGGCCGGGTTCCTGCTGAAGGACCTGGAGGCGGACACCCTGGTCGAGGGGATCCGGACGGTGGCGCGCGGGGACGGCATGCTGGCCCCCTCGGTGACCCGGCGGCTGATCGGCACCTTCGCCCGTCCGGAGCGTCAGGTGGGGCCGGCGGTCCGGGCGGCGGTGACGGGGCTGACCCCGCGGGAGCGGGAGGTGCTCACCCTGATCGGTGCGGGCCTGCCGAACGGTGAGATCGCCCGGCGGCTGGAGATGGCGGAGGCGACCACCAAGACGCACGTCAGCCGGATCCTGGCGAAGCTGGGTCTGCGCAGCCGGGTGCAGGCGGCGATCCTCGCCCAGGACCTTGGGCTGACGATCTGATCAGCTGACCTTCTCGCCTGCTCGGGTCCGGCGCAGATCACACCTTCGGATCGCCCCATGTCGACCGTTCGGGCACTAAAGTCCGGCCCATGAGCGACGCGGCTCGGCGCCGGTGATCCCTGCCCTGAGCCGCCTTCAGGGCCCGCCCGCCAGGGCGGCGACGGCATCGGGAGACCAAGCCATGAGCAATGTGTCCAGTAAGCGGATCGCCGTGATCGGTGCCGGCCTGATGGGCGCCGGCATCGCCCAGGTCTCCGCGCAGGCAGGGCACCCCGTGGTCCTGCGCGACGTCACCGAGGAGGCGCTCCTGCGCGGCCTCGCGGGCATCCGCGCCTCGTACGACAAGTTCGTCTCCAAGGGTCGGCTGACCGCCGAGGACGCCGAGGCGGCGCTCGGCCGGATCACCACCACCACCGACCTGGACGCGGTCTCCGAGGCCGACATCGTGGTCGAGGCGGTCTTCGAGCGGCTGGACGTCAAGGAAGGCGTCTTCAAGGAGCTCGACAAGCTCGCCAAGCCGGGTGCGGTGCTCGCCTCCAACACCTCCGCCATCCCGATCACCCGCATCGCCGCCGCCACCGGCCGCCCGGAGTCGGTCGTCGGCGTGCACTTCTTCTCGCCCGTGCCGCTGATGAAGCTGGTCGAGCTGGTCCGCGGCTACAAGACCAGCGACGAGACGCTGGCCACCGCCCGGGCCTTCGCCGAGGGCGTCGGCAAGGACGTCGTGGTGGTCAACCGCGACGTGGCCGGCTTCGTCACGACCCGTCTGATCACCGCGCTGGTCGTCGAGGCCGCCAAGCTGTACGAGTCGGGCGTCGCCAGCGCCGAGGACATCGACGCCGCCTGCCGGCTCGGCTTCGGCCACCCGATGGGCCCGCTGGAGACCGCCGACCTGACCGGCGTGGACATCCTGCTGCACGCCGCGCGGAACATCTACGAGGAGACCCAGGACGAGAAGTTCGCCGCCCCCGAGATCATGGCCCGCATGGTCACCGCCGGCGACCTGGGCCGCAAGAGCGGCCGCGGCTTCTACCCGTACCCGGCCAAGTGACCGGTCGGCGCCGCTGAGCCCGCGGGCCGTGCGGTCGGAGCACCGCACGGCCCCGCTCCGGGGTGGGTGAGTTTCCTCACGCCGGTGTCGCAGACGGGTGATTTGGGCGGTAATCGAGCGTAGGTGTGGAGAGTTCCTGCGTATATTCCCTCGGACGAGTGAAGTTGCTTCAGATCTGGCCGGAACCAGCAACCCGCGGGGCTGGTTCGCCGTCAGATGAGGGGGAACCCGGGATTCCGGCCGGGGCCGGGCGTGGGGCCGAAGGCCCGCCCGAATCGACACCGTCATCGATACCGACATCGACCACCGACCGACACCGACACCCCCGCATCCTGACCCGGCACGGCCGGGGCGGACGCAGCGGGACGACCCCGACCAGATCCGCCACGCAGGTCCGCCACGCGGAGGAGGAGAGCATGCGCATCACCGGCAACCACGTGGCGCTGGCCATCGAAGGCCGCCTCGACGTGCGCACCGCCGCCGACGCGCGGGCCCGGCTGCACCAGGCCGTCGACGGCGGCCTGGGCGACCTCGTGCTCGACCTCGCCCGGCTCGAGTTCTGGGACGCCACCGGCCTCGGCGTGATCATGGGCACCCACCGCCGGGCCGGCCGGATCGGCCGCCGCCTGGTGCTCCGCTCCGTCCCGGCCCAGCTCCAGCGGCTGCTGGTGGCCACCCGGCTGCACCGGATCCTCGCCGTCGAGGGCATGATCGCCGAACCCCGCGGTGCCACCCTGCCGGTGCTCTGACCGGCGGTCGCGCGGCCGCGGACGCCCGGTGCCGGGAGGCCGCTGTGCGGGCGGGCGCGGATGTGCGAGAGTCTGGCGTCAGGAAACGGCCGCCGGGGCCGAGCCCGGCCCCCCCGGCCTTCGACCGGGAGGTGCCCCCGGTCCGCGGGCGGCCGGACGAAGTCGTCGGCGCGAGCGTGGGGCGGAGCAGATCGTGGGACAGCCATCCGGTGAGTTCCGGCAGGAGGCCGTACGGGCCCGGAGCGGTGAGCTGGTCACCGGCGGGCTGCTGGTGACCGTCGGCACCCCGGAGGGATCCGAGGTGCGCCCCTGCCCCGACGAGTGGCGCCCCAGCCCCCGCCGGACCGAGCGCAGCGGCCCCGCCCGCGGCCCGTCCGGTGACGCCGGCCGCCAGGTCGGTCCGCTCGCCCTCGGCGCCGGGCCCGCCGACCTGCCGCTGCTCGACCGCGAGGCCGACGTCGCCCAGCTGCTCGGCCTGCTCGCCGAGGGCCGCTCCATACGCCTGGTCGGCCAGGCCGGATCCGGCCGCAGCGCCCTGCTGTCGGCCGTCGCCGAGTCGGCCGGCGACCTCGCCCCCGGCGGCGTCGTCCAGCTCTGCGGCCACCGCCGCACCGCCGCCGACCTGCTCCAGGACCTCTTCGCGGCCACCCACCACGCCCCCGGATTCCGCCCCGACCCGGCCCAGCTCGCCGAGCACCTCGCCCGGGTCGGCGCGATCGTCGTCGTCGACGAGGTGGAGCCCTCCGGGCCGGAACTGGAGCAGTTCCTCGCCGCCGCGCCCGACTGCGCCTTCCTGATCTCCGTCGCCCCCGACAGCCCGCAGCTGACGCCGGACTCCCGGCTCCGCGACCACCTGGTCGCCGGCCTCTCCCGGCCCGCCTGCCTGGCACTCGCCGCCCGGCTGGCCGGGCGGCCCCTGGACGCGGCCGAGAAGGCCTGGGCGGTGGACCTCTGGTTCGAGTCCGAGGGCCTGCCGCTGCGGTTCGTCCAGGCCGCCGCGCTGCTGCGGCAGCGGGACGTCGCGGTGGACGCCCTGGTCGCCGCCGAGGACGACCGCATGGACGTCTTCGGAGCCGTCCGGGAGCCGGTCCACGACCCCGACCCGGCGGTCCGTGAAGCCGCGCTGCGCGGGAACGTCCCACTGCCCTCGGTCGCCGAGTCCACGCTCCCCGCCGTCCGGCTCGCCGAGGGCCTCGGGGAGACCGCCCAGGCCGTACTGCGGCTCGCCGTGGCGCTCGGCGGCGAGTGCCCGACCGCCCCGCACCTGCCCGCGCTGATCGACGTCGGCCAGGGCGAGAACGCGCTCGCCGAGCTCGCCGACGCGGGGCTCGCCGTCTCCATCGGCGGCCACCACCGGCTCACCGCCGGGGCGCTGGAGCTGCTCGCCCCGCACTGGCCCGCCCGCGGCAGCGTCGACGGCGCCGCGCAGCACTTCGCCTGGTGGGTCGGCCACTCCTCGGTCTCGCTGGCGCAGATCGCCGCCGAGGCCGAGGTGGTGATCGGCGTACTCCTGGCCGACCGGGCCGCGGGACGGCACGCCTCCGTACTGCGGCTGGCCCGGGCGGCCGCCCCGGCGCTGGCGCTGGCGCTGCGCTGGGGGGCCTGGGAACGCGCCCTGCAACTGGGTCTGGAAGCCGCCCGGAAGACCGGCGCGCGGGTCGACGAGGCGTGGTTCCACCACGAGTTGGGCGTCTACGCGATCTGCGTGCGGGAACCCGGCCGGGCCACGGCCGAGTTGGAGGCCGCACTCGCCCTGCGGGCCGCCCTCGGCGAGCAGCGCGGGGCGCCCGGCGCCCGGCGGATGCTCGACCTGCTGCGCGCCGACGGCCGGCAGCTGCCGCCCGCCGCGCCGGCCGGCTCCGGGTCCGCCCGCCGGCCCGTCATCCGGGCCATCGCCCAGGTGCCCCTGCGGCTCAGGGCCACCACCACGGGCCCCGGCCGCACCAGGCGCACGGTGATCGCCGCCTCGGCGGCCGTGCTCGCGCTGGGCGTCCTCGGTACGGCGGTCGCGATGACGGCCGACGGGGAGCCGAAGGGAACGGATCCGCACAGCAGCAGCGACGACGGCTCCCTGCCGACCGGCACCCGGCCGTCGCCCCGCTCCGGCAGCCCCCGGCCGACCGCCTCGGGGCCCTCCTCCACGGCCGCGCCCGAGACCTCCGCCCCGACGGCCCCGCCCACGGCCGAGGAGCCCGAGGACGGGCCCTCGACGGGCGCCGTCGCCTCGCGGTCACGGTCGGCCTCGCCGTCGGCGTCGAAGCGGCCGAGCCGGTCGCCGAGCACGGGGACGACGAGCACCGCCCCGCAGTCCACGGCCCCGGGCCAGTCGCAGTCGGCGGGCGGCGCGGGGGGAACGGGCGGCAACCCGCCGCCCCCGGGCGGCGGCACGGGCGGCGGAGGCGGCACCGGCGGGAACGGCACCACGAACGGGGGAACGGCGGGCGGAGGGTCCACGCAGCCCCCCGGAGGCGGCACGCCGCCGGCCACCCAGCCCCCGGCGACCCCGACGACCGTCCCGACGACAACGGTCCCCTCGACCACGACGACGCCGCCGGACTCGGGGAGTCCGACGGCGTCCACGACGTCCGCGTCGCCGACCGGCTGACGGGCGGCGACGCCGGGTCGGGTCTGCGGGTGAGGTCAGGTCAGGTGCGGGTCAGAACAGCTTCAGCTTGTCGTCGTCGATGCCGCGCAGCGCGTCGTAGTCCAGGACCACGCAGCCGATGCCCCGGTCGGTGGCCAGCACACGGGCCTGCGGCTTGATCTCCTGCGCGGCGAAGACGCCCTTCACCGGGGCCAGCAGGGGGTCCCGGTTGAGCAGTTCCAGATAGCGGGTGAGCTGTTCCACACCGTCGATCTCGCCGCGCCGCTTGATCTCGATGGCGACGGTCGCGCCGTCCGAGTCGCGGCAGAGGATGTCGACCGGTCCGATCGCGGTGGGGTACTCGCGGCGGATCAGGGACCAGCCGGCGCCGAGCACCTCCATCCGGTCCGCGAGCAGCTCCTGGAGGTGTGCCTCGACACCGTCCTTGATCAGACCCGGGTCCACTCCGAGTTCGTGGGACGAGTCGTGCAGCACCTCCTCCAGCGTGATGATGAGCTTCTCGCCGGCCTTGTTCTCCACCGTCCAGACCCCGTCGGCGACCTTGAGGGCGCACGGCGGGGACATCCAGTTGAGCGGCTTGTAGGCGCGGTCGTCGGCGTGGATGCTGACGCTGCCGTCGGCCTTGACCAGGATGAGCCTGGTGGCGGAGGGCAGATGGGCGGAGAGCCGACCGGCATAGTCGACTGAGCAGCGGGCAATTACGAGACGCACGGTCGACCACGCTAGCCCACCGGGGCCAGTTGATGCGATTCCGCGACGGCCGGGTGAAGAATCCGCGAACCCCGCGAACATGGATGCCCTGCGATCCCTCGAAAGCCTGTCGGCACCCTGGCGGCCACCACCATTGGCAGCTACGGTGTGTGACGGCTTGCTTGCGGGATCGCTGTCAACGGGGATGGAGACTTCAGATGAACGATCCGACGGGATCCGGCCAATCTGGTGCACCGGGGCTCATTCCCGGAGCAATCAGCCGGAACCACCGGTCCGGTCCGCCGTTGACTGCCACGCTGTTCTGAGCGGTTGGCGCCCCCGACCACGTCCCTCAACGGGTCCTCGGCGCCCCCGCCTCGGCGCGGTGCCGGAAACAAGGCCGTCCGACGGCGTCACACCCGTCCGACGGTGTTCCGGACATCCCGCGCTTCACCCTCACCCTCACCCTCAGCTCGGACTTGGACTACGCACCACCACCCGTGCGCCGCGCGGGTGGACCGCGAGAGGAGAATCCATGTCGCTCGACGTCTCACCGGCCCTGCTGGAGAAGGCCGAGCGGGACGAGGTCGACGAGCGGGAGTTCGTCGACTGCGTCCGCGTCTCCCTGCCGTACGCCTGGGACCTGATCAGCTCGCTGGTCGCCCAGGCGAAGGTCGACGGCACCGACTTCGCCGACAACCAGGTACCTCCGCCCAGCGAGCAGGCCCGCGGCCAGCTCCTTCGGGCGCTCGCCAGTGACGCCATCCGGGGTGCCCTGCAGCGGCATTTCGGTGTCCAGCTGGCCTTCCAGAACTGTCACCGGGTGGCGGTCTTCGTGCCGTCGTCCGCCAACAAGAAGCGGTACGAGCGGTTCACCTCCGTTCGGGCGCAGCTGCTCAACCAGTCCGAGGAACTGCGGGACTGCTGAGCACCGGTCGGCTCGCGCCGGATACGCCACCGGGCCGCCCGCCCCCACGAAGGGGGACGGGCGGCCCGGGCCGTGTTGTCGCCCGCTCGCCTCCGGGCCGCTTCGGTCCGGTGCCGACGGTCGGCGCTCCCGCGC
>NZ_JBHXKE010000060.1:0-40596 GCF_042722765.1 Kitasatospora sp. NPDC058406 | reverse complement strand
TGGGGAAGGCGGCGATCGTGGCCGGCGGCCCGCACAACATCACGCGGGCGCGGGTAGGGATGGGGGCGTGAGCGGGGTGGGACGCCCCCGGAGGTGCCCCCGGCGGTGCGCGTCGCGCGCCGCCGGGGGCACCCGGTGGACCCTCCGGCCGGAGCCGGTCGGTCGGTGGTTCGACCCCAGTGGTTCGACCTCGGCAGTTCGACGTCAGTGCGTCGGCGTCAGTGCGTCGAGGTCAGCGGTCGGACGTGGGGCGGACGTCGGGCCGGGTCAGTACTCGGCCTTGATGTTCGCGCCGGAGAAGCCCTGCTGGCCGTAGAGGCTGACGAACACGTAGCCGGCCGGCGGGTTGGTGATGGTGAGGGTCTCGGTGTTGTTGGAGGCGTTGACGGACCGGGCGGTGTAGGCGTTGGTGTACGCCCAGCTGCCGGTGTTGAAGTACATGTCGGCGTTTCCGGTACCGCCGGTGCTGGTGAGCTTCAGCTGCTTCACGCCGGCCGGGAGGTACAGGTAGAAGTGGGTGTAGTTGCCGGTGGTCGCCGCGAGGTTGCTGCGCCGGCAGTTCTTGTCGAGCTGCCGGACGTCGGCGCCGGAGCACTCGGGCAGGCCCGCGACGGTGACGTTCTGCCGGCTGCTCGCGGTGGCGCCCTTGTTGTCGGTCACCGTGAGCGTGACGGTGTAGGTGCCCGCCTTGGCGTACCACTTGGTCGGGTTGGTGGTGGTCGCCGTGGTGCCGTCGCCGAAGTCCCAGGCGCGGGCGGTGATGCTCCCGTCCGGGTCGGTCGAGCGGTCGGTGAAGGTGACGGCCAGCTCGCCGATCGCGGTGCCGAACGCGGCGGTGGGCGGCTGGTTGCCCGGCGGGTTGGTGGTGCCGCAGGAGCCGGCGGCGCAGGCGGTCAGCCAGCGGTCGAAGTCGGCGTCGAACCGGGTGCCGATGGTGCCGGTCAGGTAGCTACGGGCGCCGGCCCAGTCGCCGGAACGGTACTTGGCGAGCACGGCGTCCATGTCGGAGCGGTGCTGCTCCAGCATGTAGCGGACGGCCAGGTAGCCCCAGCGGTAGACCCGCTCGCTGTCGGAGTTGTTGTAGGTGGTGTCGAAGAGGGTGGAGAGCTTGTACGTGTGGAGGCCGGCGGCGGAGATCGCCGCGTCGTACGAGAGCTTGCGGTAGGAGTAGGAGACGTACTCGGCGAAGCCCTCGACCCACCAGACGGTCGGGGTGGTCATGCCGGCGTTGAAGTCGCCGTACATGTCGAACCGGCCGTCGAGGTAGTGGGTGTACTCGTGGTTGAGGTTCCAGATCTGGAATTCCGGGCGGGCCCAGTCGGCCTCGTAGGCGAGGAAGCGCGGCTGGTTGCCGGCCTCGGCGGGCTTGCCCTCCAGGTACATGCCGCCGTTGTTGGTGTCGATGCCGTAGACGC
Source organism: Kitasatospora sp. NPDC058406 (assembly GCF_042722765.1). Classification (NCBI taxonomy): domain Bacteria; kingdom Bacillati; phylum Actinomycetota; class Actinomycetes; order Kitasatosporales; family Streptomycetaceae; genus Kitasatospora; species Kitasatospora sp. NPDC058406. The sequence continues at coordinate 39,181 of NZ_JBHXKE010000060.1, read as the reverse complement.
TGGCAGCGAACACCCCGTAGTCGAACCGGGAGTGGAAGACCACGACCTCGATCGTGGTGTTCCTGTCGTCGGCCACCGGGCCGTTGTCCTTCGCCACCGCGTGGAAGTACGCGTCCTGGGCGGTCAGGCTGGAGCAGGCGGTGCCGAGCTGACCGGAGTCCAGGGCCTGGGCGATGATGCGGATGCTCGGGCTGCAGGTGTAGTTGACCGTCAGGACGGCCGACTTGAGCCGGCTCGCCGAGTCACAGGTGCCGTAGTAGGAGCAGTTGCCCGGGTCGAAGGCCTCGGCCATCTCCGCGGCTGCCGCCCACTGGTAGGCGGTGCGGCCGGACGGCGAGGACTGGTCGGCCAGGCCCTTCTCCAGCGGCCGGACCTTGGCCTTGAGCGGCGCGTACTGCAGGAAGCGGCCGAGCTCGCGGGTCGCGTTGTACACCAGGAAGCTGTAGTCGCCGCCGAGTTGCGCGTTGTTGGCGGTGACGAAGGAGTACATCGTGTCGAGCACGCTCGGGTCCGCCTGGACAGCGGCGGCGAAGCCGGCCGTCTGGTGGCCGCGCCAGAGCACGGTGAAGACGCTGTTGAGCGCGTTGCCCATGCCCGCGGGGTTGTGGGTGGTGGCGTCGTAGGCGCCCAACAGGCGCTTGACGACCGGGAGGTAGCGGACGTTCTCCTGCGCGCTGTCGATCAGGGTGATCGCCTCGCCGAGCGTCGCGGCGTTGGCGGCGGTGACGTCACGCGAGTGGGCGCTGCCGAAGAAGGCGTCCAGCGCGGGCCGGATCGCGTTCTGCAGGGCGGTGCCGTAGGTGCCGACGTCGGACGCGTGGTACCACTGCACGAAGTAGCCGGCGCGCAGGTAGAGCACCAGCTGGGCGGTGGAGGTGGAGTTGTCGCCCGGGTAGGCGGCGGCGGTGTCGCGCAGGGCGTTCGCCACGGTGACCATCTGGGACTCGCGGAAGGCCCCGCTCGCGTCCCCTCCCGTGAGGACGAACAGGTCGTTGATGCAGCCGAGTTCGGCGCTCTTGATCGTCTGGACCAGGGCGCTGCCGGTGCGGCCGGTGAAGTCGGACACGTTGCAGGGCTGCTCGGCGGCCGCGGCCGCGCTCTCGCCGAAGCTCTTGGCGAGAGCGCTGTTCCTGGCGGCCTTCGACCCGCTGTCGGCCGCCTTGTCGGGCGCGGTCGTCGAGAACGGGGCGCGCTCGCGCGCGGGCACCGGCCGGTTCTTGCCATGGTCGTCGGGCGTCTCACCGATGGCCGGCTGGGGGGCCGGGTCGGTGGGGGCGGCCGAGGCTGCGGGCGAGCCGCCGCCGGGCTGCGGCGAGGCCGGGGCGGGGGCGGCCTGGCTGCGCGGCGCGAACAGCCCGACCGACAGGAGCAGTGCCAGGGCCAGCGTCAACAGCCTGGCGAGACGGGGTATTTGGTGCAGAGGGCGTGCGGCTCTCACGTGGGGGCCTCCGGGCCTGGTCGGCCGCGTTGGGGGCGCGGCCGGTGGGGGGGTGAGGACCGTTGCGACGGCGCCGTGGGGCGGCCCCGTCGAGCACCGGTGGGGAGTGTGACATGTACAATGGCACACATCACATGACGAGGGGAAGGCCTCGGAACGGACGAAAAGCGAACGGCCGCGTCCGCGTGGAGTTCCGTGCGCGGACGCGGCCTTGGCCCGGCCGGGGCGCGGCCCCGGTCGACGGTGGGCCGGGTCGCACCGGGTCGCCGAGGGCACCCTGACCGGGGCCGGGGTAGCTGATTGACGGGGCGCCGGATTGACGGGGCGCCGGTTCCGGCGGGTGACCCGGCGCCCGGCATCCGCCCTAGAGTCCGGCCGGTCCCGCCAGGCGTTCCAGCGGGAACGGCGGGTGGGCCAGCGGCCGGGCGGCCATCCTGAGCAGGAGCAGCGGACTGCCGTCCCCGGCGGTCCGGTTGGCGCTCAACTCGTCGCAGGCCGTGCAGCGGTGGATGATGACCCACTCCCCCGCACCGCGCACCGAGATCGAGATCGGTTCCATCCGGGCCCGGCACTCGGACGCCCGGTCGCCGGGGACGCGGTCGTCGAGGTGCAGGCTGAACGGCAGTTCGGGCAGTGGTTCCGGTGCGCGGTGCCCGGCGCGCGCAGCGGTACGTCCAGCCGGCAGTTCCGGCAGCGGAACGACTCGGCGGCGCGGCCGGTCGGCTCGCCGGAGCGCCGGCCGGCGCGGCGGTCGGCGCGGCTGTCGGACGGGTCCGGACGGGCGTCGACACGGGAACGGGCATGGCCGTGGGTTTGGAACTCCGCGTACTCGGCGGAGAGTTCGAGGTGGTCGGTGCGGTGTTCGAGGCGGTCACGGTGTCGCCGGGACACGTCGGGTGGCTCCCTGCGGGATGCGGTCGGAACGGTCGGCCCAGGATGAGGTGAGCGCCGTCCGTCCGCCCCGGAGGCGGAACCGCGGTCGGGTCAGACCGGCCGGGTGGCGGCCGGTCCGGGCGATGCGGGCTCCGTCCGGGACGGACGAAGAGCGCTCGCTGTCGACCTGGGCACGAACCCACCACTTTCATCACGTCACAGGGGACCGTCGCCGGTCGCGACACGCGCGGACACGGCAGGGGCCGCCGGTCGACCGGCGGCCCCTGCTGAAGCCCGGCGGCTCAGGCCCTCGCAACCGGTTTTCCGGTGCACGGCCGCGAACCGCGGTGGTGCGGGTCCGTCACTTGCGCACGAGCAGAACGATGCCGGCCGTCACCAGGCCGACCACGACGGCGGCGGCACCGTACAGCAGTCGGTGCGAGCGCACCACGGGCAGGTAGCGGTCCACGGCGTAGCGGCCCGGGCCGGTCAGTGCGAGCGCGGCGGCGACAGCGATCAGCAGCAGCTCGTACTCGCTGCCGCCCTTCGCCGCGAAGAAGTTGCCGCTCCAGGTGACGGCGAGGGCGTTGAGCATGGTGCCGAGGATCGCTGCGGCGGCCAGCGGGGTCAGCAGGCCGACGACGAGAGCGAGTCCGCCGCCGACCTCGGTGAGGCCGGCCACGACGGCCATGGCCCTGGGCGCGGGGTAGCCGCTCACCTCGAAGAACCGACCGGTGCCGTCGAGACCCCCGCCGCCGAACCAGCCGAACAGCTTCTGGACGCCGTGGGCGGCCATGGTCAGGCCGAGCGCCACGCGCAGCAGCAGCAGGCCGACGTCGTAGGCGTGCGGAGAGGTCGCTCCGAACTCGGGGATCGCCCGGGCAGAAGCGGAGGTGGTGGTGGGGGCGGTCGTGCTCGGGCTGCTGCTCGGCATGCGCGTCTCCATCGATGGGGGGTCGGTCGGTCGGTCGAGGAAGCTGGTTGTTCAAATTCGAACCAGCGCTGTTCGACCGTACCTGGAAGTTTGAATTTGAACAACCGACGGGACGGGGAAATTTGGCGGGGGCGGGTCAAGGAGTGGTGTAGACCGGCGCGCAGTGGCGCGCGACGGGGCGGACCCGGAGCAGCACGGCGGGGCGGACCCGGCTGCCGACCCGGAGCAGCTCGGCGGGGCGGGCCCGGCGGGCCCCGCCGAGGGTCCTGCGACCGGACCACCGGCGCGCGTCCCCGGGCGCGACAGGGCAGGGTGGAGGTATGGCTCATCGCAGGGAAGACCGGGCGGCGGCACGGCAGGACACCCCTTACGCCGAGGCGCTGGCCGCGTTCGGCGACCGGCTGCGGCTGGTCACCCCCGACCAGTGGGACGCGCCCACACCGTGCGCCGACTGGTCCGTCCGGGACCTGGTCAACCACCTCACGGCCGAGCAGCTCTGGGTGCCCGAGATGCTGATGGGCTCGACGACCTCGGAGGTCGGCGGCCGCTTCGACGGCGACGTGCTCGGAACCGATCCCGTCGCCACGTGGACGGCCGCCGCCGAAGCCTCCCGGGACGCGTTCGCCCTTCCCGGGGCCACGGAGCTCACCGTCCACCTGTCCTTCGGCGACGTCTCCGGTCAGTACTACCTGGATCAGCTCACCGCCGACGCCGTCGTGCACACCTGGGACCTCGCCGAGGGCATCCGCCACCGCACCCGGCTGCCCGCCGGCCTGGTGGAGTTCGCGCTCGGCGAGTACACCGGCTACGGCGACCTGTCCGGCAGCGGCCTCTTCGACCCCCCGCTCCCGGTCCCGGACGACGCCGACCCGCAGGCCCGCATGCTCGCCCTCACCGGGCGCCGGGACCACCCCTGACCCGAGGGGTCGCCACGGGAACGCCGCCCTGCGCGTCCGTGTCGGGGCCCCGGCCCGCACCCCTGACCTGCACTTCCGCCGAGGGGCGTCCGGACACCTGCCGCGACGCCGGATACTGGAGATGTCGGACACATCGGACGAGAACGTACTGGACCGGACAAGACCGGACAGGAGGCGGGCGCACCATGAGCCGCAGGCCGGACATCCTGGACGAGTTCACCGCGGAGCACCGAGCGGTGGAGGAACTGCTCGCCCGGATCGAGGCCGCCGGGCCCGGACAGCCGTCCGAACCGTCCCCGACCCCGGCGACGACCCCGGCGACGACGGGGACCGCGGGTGCCACGGACGAGACGGGGGCGGCCCGGGCGCCGGCGGAGGCGCCCGAGGCGGCCCCCGGATCGGGGTCCGCCGGATCGGCGGCGCCCCCGGGCCTGCCCGACGAGCCGGTCGGTCTCCTCACCGACCTGCTGTTCAGCCACTGCGCCGCAGAGGAGGAACACCTGTTCCCGGTGGTCCAGCACGACGTGCCGGACGGTGGCGCACTGGTCTTCCAGTGCATCCACGACCACCTCGCGATCGGCCAGTACCTCGCCGACCTCCAGGCCCTTCCCCCCGGCGATCCGACCTCCGGCACCCTGCTGAACGGACTCACCGAGCTGCTCCGCCGGCACCTCGCGACGGAGGAGAGGCAGCTCTACCCGGCCGCCCGCAAGGCCCTGCCGCCCGGGGCCCGGGCCGCACTCGCCGAACGGCTGCGGGCCACCCGGGAGGAGGTCGCCCGGAACCTCGGCGGGGCCTCGCCCGACGGCGTCAGCGCTTCGGGCTGATCACCGCGAACCGGCCGCCCTCCGGGTCCTGGAGCCGCGCGACCCGCCCGTAGGGCGAGTCGAAGGCCGGACCGATCGCCGTCCCGCCCAGCGCCTCCGCCCCGAGCAGCGCGGCATCGGTGTCCGGCACCGAGAACGACACCTCCCAGTGCGGGCGCATTCCGGTCGGACCGCCCGCCTGTTCACTGGCGAGCGCGGCGACGCTGTGCCCCTCCGCCCGCAGCACCACCCGGTCGTGCTCCCAGCGCACCTCGAACCGCTCCGGGTCCCGGCCGTCCCAGCGGAACACCTCGCCGTAGAAGAGCGCGGCCGCGAACGGGTCGGGCGTGCGCAGCTCGATCCAGACCGGGGCGCCCGGCAGGTCCAGCTGCCGGGCCCGGCCCGGCGGGCCCTCCCAGATCCCGAACAGCGCGCCCGCCGGGTCCGCCGCGAACGCCACCCGGCCGACGTCGAAGGCGAGCGGGCCGACGGCGAGCGTCGCCCCGCGCTCGCGGACCGCGTCGGCCGCGGCATCGGCACTCTCGGTGCCGAAGAAGCTGGTCCACGCGACGGACATGTCCCAGTCGCCGCCCGCCACACCGAGTCCGGCGACCGCCTCCCCGCCGGCCACCGCGTGCACGTACGGGCCGAAACGATCCGGCGCCGGCTCGAACTCCCACCCCAACAGCGGTCCGTAGAACGCCTTGGCCGCGTCGAGATCGCGCGCCACCAGGCTCACCCAGCACGGAACGGCCGCTACACAGCGCACCGCGGCCGTTGCCTCACCGCTGCCCATCGCGTACCTCCTGGTCCCGGCCGCCGGGCCCCTCCCGACTCGCACGGCCGACCGGCCGCCCGGGCGAGTTCAGCCTAGGCCGACGAGGCGACCCCGGCGCGGCACGGCACGCAGGGCGGCGCGGGTGCGGGCCGCCGCGCGCGCCGCACACGGGCGCCGCCACGGCGGAGCGCGGAGGTTGACGGCCGGGCGGGTGGCCGCTGCGGCGGTCGGCGGTTCCGGCGGGCGCGGGGGGCGGGCGCGGGGGCGGGGGGCGGGCGCGGGGGCGGGTCAGAGCTCGGGCGCCCCCTCGAAGCCGTCGTGGCCCGCTCCCGGTGCGGTCAGGGCGAGCCAGCCGTGGCCACGGACGGGGGTCTCGGCGGTGATGGCGGCAGGGTCGACGGACAGGCCCGCCGCAGCCGCGCTGATCGACGTGACCCGCGAGGCGTTGGGCTCGGCGTCGTCGTCATCGTCATCATCGTCGGCCGTCTCCCCCTCGGAGCCGGCCGCGCCGGGCAGCGACTCCCACGGGAACGGCTCCCCCGTCCACTCCGGATCGTCGGCGCGCCAGTAGCCCCGGACCAGCGCGCCGTGCTCGGCGGCCGCCCAGATGACGGAGTCGGCGAACGGGTCCTGGTAGAAGACCTGGGCCTTGCCGCAGGCGGCGCTCAGGCGTTCGACGACGTCGTGCGGCCACCAGGTCGTCTCCCGCAGCGGAGACTCCGCGTAGATCAGACGCCACCCCGCGTACTCGGGCGTGACGAACACCCGGTGCACCGGCTCCGGGGTGTCCTTCTCGTCGTCCGCCTTCTCGTCGTCCTCCTGCGCGGCCAGGCCGTACCGGACGGTGACGGGTATCCGGTCGTGCAGACCGAGGACCGTGAACGCCTCCTCGTACGTCTCGCCGGGGACGGCGAGCCACCAGTGGTCCGGCAACGGGCCCGGCCGCTCGGCGGCGAACGCCCGGCGGGCCGTCTCCGCGAGGCCGGTGGCGTCCGCGCCGGACGCGGCCCGGGCGGCCAGGACGTCGACCAGTGCGGCGAGTGCCTCGGGGGCGGGGACGGCTGCGATCACGGTGCTCATGCCGGCGACGTTAGCCCAGGGGTCTGACACTCCGTCGCCCGGGCGGGCGGGCCGGTGACCAGCCGGCCCTCCGCCATCGTGACGACCGCGTCCGCCAGCGCGCCGACGGCGGCCAGGTCGTGGGAGATGAAGAGCAGCGCGAGGCCGGTGCGGTCCCGCCGCTCGGCGAGACGGGCGAGGATCGCCGTCCGGGTGTCGGCGTCCAGCCCCGAGGTGATCTCGTCGCAGACCAGCACAGCCGGGTCGACGACCAGCGCCCTGGCCAGGGCGGCCCGTTGCAACTCGCCGCCGGAGAGTCCGGCGGGCGGTCGGGACGCCTTCGCCGGGTCCAGGCCCAGCGCGGCCAGCAGGGTCCTGGCCTCGTCGGCGGCCTCGGAGGACGAGCGGCCGCGGAGGCGGACGGCCGCCCGGGCCACCTGGTCGAGAACCGGGCGGTGGTCCGCGAACGTGCTCCTGGCGTCCTGGAACACGTACTGGACGGCCGACAGCCCCCGCCGTCCCCGGCGCCGGACGCTGCGCGGCAACGGCTCGCCGTCGAGCCGGACGGAGCCGTCGTGACGCGGGTGCAGCCCGGCCAGGCAGCGCCCCAGGGTGGTCTTGCCGCTGCCGGAGCGGCCGACCAGGGCGAGGCACTCCCCCGCCCGCAGCGTCAGGCCGACGTCGTGCAGGACCGCCGCGCCCCCGGGGTGCCGGGCGGTGAGTCCGGTGACGGAGAGGCGGACCGGCCCAGGCTCCGGGCGGCCGGACCGCGACGGCGCCGACGGGGCCGGCTCCTCGGCGGCCGGCAGGACGTCCGCGGGCGGACCGGTCCGCACCGTCCGGCCCGCCTCCAGGACCACCACCTCGTCCGCCAGTTCCCGCACGGTGCGCAGGTCGTGGCTGAGGAGCAGCAGTCCGGTGCCGCGCGCGACGAGTCGGCCGAACAACGCGGCGACCCGGGCCGCCGTCCCCGGGTCCTGGCCGGTGGTGGGCTCGTCGGCGACGATCACCCGGGCGCCGGTCAGCAGCGCCTGGGCGAGTACCACGCGCTGTTGCTGGCCGCCGGACAGCTGGTGCGGGTACCGGCTCAACACCCCCTCCACATCGGTCAGTTCAGCGTCCTTCAGGGCACGCCGGACGGCCTCCGGGCCGCCGCCGTGCACCCGGGCGAGGTCGCGCAGCAGCACGCCGACCCGGCGGGCCGGGTTGAGCACCGTGGCGGGGTGCTGCGGCACGTGGCCGACGCGCACGGCGCCGGGGCCCGGGGCGCCGGGCCGCCCGGTGCCCGGCATCCCGCCGGTGACCGTGCCGGTCACCCGCGCGCCGTCCGGGTACACGCCGAGCAGGGCGAGCGCCGTGGTCGTCTTGCCGCTGCCGGACGGGCCGACCAGCGCGGTCACCCGGCCGGGCCGGACCCGCAGGCTGACGCCGTCCACCAGCGTCCGCCCGCCGACCGCGACACCCAGGCGGTCCACCCTCACCAGCTCCGGTTCGGTCACCGTCGGACCTCCTTCCCGCCCGGCCGGTGCAGGGCGGCGTCGAACAGCAGATTGGTGCCGGTGGAGAGCCCGGCCACGAGCAGCGCCGGAACGACGACCGCCCAGGGCTGGAGGAAGAGTCCCGGCCGGTTGCGGTCGACCATCACCGCCCAGTCGGCGGCGTCCGGTTGCACGCCCACGCCGAGGAAGGCCGCCGTGGCGACCAGGTAGAGCGCGCCGACCAGCCGGGTCCCGGCGTCGGCGGCGACCGTACGACGGATCGTCCGGGTGACCTGGTCGAACGCGATCCGCCACCACGACTCGCCGTGCAACCGCAACGCCTCCACGACCGGCCGGGCCGCCGCCTCCACCGCCGCCGCGTGCACCACCCGGGCGACGTCGGGCACCGCCGCCACCCCGACCAGCAGGGCGAGCCCGCCCGGACCGGGTTCCAGCGCGGTGGCGACCAGCAGCACCAGCAGCAGCGAGGGCACGGCGATCAGCACGTCCAGCGGCCGCAGCAGCACCTCCTCCCACCAGGCCCGCCCGGTCAGCGCGGCGGCCAGCGCGAGCGGCAGCGCCAGCGCGTACGCGAGCACCGTCGCCGCGATCGCCACCAGCACCACCGACCGGCCGCCCAGCAGGACTTGACGCCAGACGTCACGGCCGGTGAAGTCGGTGCCCAGCCAGTGCCCGCCGCCCGCCGTGAACGACACCGCGCGCGGCCCCGGCTCCCCGGCGACCAGCGGTCCGGCCAGGGCGATCAGCAGCGGCACGGCGATCAGCGCCGTACCGAAGGCGTACTTCCTCACTCCGTCGCCTCCCTCGGCGTGGCGGCCCGACCCCGGGGGGCGGCCGTGGGCGAAGGCCCGTCGGGCGCGCGCCCGGCAGGCGAGGGCCCGGGCGGGCGGGGGCCGGTCACACCACCACCTCCGTGCGCGGCGCGAGCCGGCGCGCGACCAGGTCGGCGGCCAGGTTGAGGACGACCGTCACCACGCCGAACAGCACGGCGAGGCCCTGCACCACGGGAACGTCGCGGGCGGCGACGGCGTCCAGCAGGACGGTGCCCAGGCCGGGGATGACGAAGAGGGCCTCGGCCACGATGACGCCGCAGAGCAGCCAGTCGGCCGTACGCGCGAGCTGCTGCGCGGCCGGGGCGAGCGCGTTGGGGAGGGCGTGCGTCCAGCGGACGCGGGCGGGCGGGACGCCGCAGCGCAGCGCGTGGACGGCGTACGGCGCGGCCATCGCCTCGATCAGCCCGGCCCGGACGAGGCGGGCGACGGAGCAGACCGGGCGGGCCAGCAGCACCACGACCGGCAGGACCAGGACGGCCGGCTGCTCCCGGACCCCGCCGACGGCGGTCGGCGGCAGCCAGCCGAGGCGGATCGCGAAGACCGCGGTGAGCAGCACTCCCAGTGCGAACTCCGGTACCGCGTACACCCCGAGGGTCGCGGTACTGATCGCGCGGTCCAACGGGCCGCCCTCCCGGCGGGCGGCGAGCATGCCGAGGCCGACCGCCACGGGCACGAGCAGGACGAGGGTGACCGAGGCCAGCAGGACGGTCGGAGCGAGGCCGTCCGCGAGGTAGTCGGCGACCGGGCGACCGCTGACCAGCGAGCGGCCGAGCTCGCCGTGGACCAGCTCCCCCGCCCAGTCGGCGAACCGCTCCACCGCCGGCCGGTCCAGCCGCAGCGCGGCCCGGATCGCCGCGATCCTCGCCGGGTCGGGGTCGTCCCCGGCGATGGTGACGGCGGCGTCGCCGGGCAGCGCCTCGGTCAGGACGAAGACCAGGACCGGGACGGCCGCGATCTGCCCGGCGCCGAGCAGCAGCCGGCGCCGGGCCCAGCCGCGCAGCGGCGTCGTCATGCCAGCCAGACCTTGTCGAACCTGGCCCAGTCCAGGGTGTTGGCCGGAGCCTCGGCGGAGACGCCGCGCAGACGCTGCGCCGTGCCCACGATCCAGTCGGCGAAGCCCCAGATCAGGAAGCCGCCCTCGTCGTACAGCCGGCGCTGCATCCGCTCGTAGAGGGCGGCGCGCGCGGCCGGGTCGGCCGTGGACTGGGCCTGGGTGTACAGGTCGTCGAAGTCGGGGCGGCGCCAGTGGGTGGCATTGGTGGTGGAGCCGGACAGCAGCCGCTGGGAGATGTGCGACTCGACGGGCAGCGCGCCGGACCGGTAGGAGGCGAACACGCCGCCGTCCAGGATGTCCTTCCAGTAGGTGTCCTTGCTGCCGACCTTGACCTCCACGGTGACGCCGGCCTTGGCGGCCTGGTCCTTGAGGATCCCGGCCGCCTCCACGAAGCCGGCGGCGACCGGGGAGGTGTCGAGGGTGACCTTCAGGCCCTCGGCGCCCGCCTCGCGCAGCAGCGCGCGGGCCCGGTCGAGGTCCTGGGCGCGCTGCGGGAGACCGGCCGGGTAGTACTGGGCGCCCTTGCCGAACAGGTCGTTGCCGATCTCGCCCGCGCCGGAGAGCGCGCCGTCGACCAGCTCCTGCCGGTCGGCGATGAGGAAGAACGCCTGCCGGACCCGGACGTCGTCGAAGGGCGGCCGGTCGGTCTTCATCACGAAGCCCTGCATGGCGCTGTTGCGCAGCCGGACGATGCCGATCCGTCCGCCGCGCTCGTGCGCGCGGGCGGTGGCGGGGGTCAACTCGTGGGCGTACTCGGCCTGTCCGGCGAGCAGGGCGTTGGCCCGGGCGGACTCCTCGGCGGCGGCGAGGATCTCCAGTTCGTCGAGGTGCGGTGCGCCGTCCCAGTAGCCGTCGAACCGCCGCACCAGCAGCGAGGTTCCGGGCCTGAAGGAGACGAAGGAGAACGGGCCGGAGCCGACCGGGTGCTGGAAGTCCTCGGTGCCCTCGGGGACGATGTAGGCGCCGAACGCGGCCAGGACGTTGGGGAATTCGGCGTAGGGGCGCTTGAGCCGGAACTCCACGGTGCGGGCGTCGATCGCGCGGCTGGCGGCGAGGTCGACCGGTTCGAGGGACGCCCGGGCCCGGAACGCCCGCTTGGGGTCGGCTATTCGGCGGTAGCTGTGCAGGACGTCGGCGGCGGTGACCGGGCGGCCGTCGTGGAACACGGCCTCGCGCAGGCGGACGGTCCAGGTGTCGAGTCCGGCGTTGGGCTCCCATCCGGCGGCGAGACGGGGGACGGCGGCGAGGTCGGAGCCGGAGTCCGCGAGCTTCTCGTAGAGCGCCTTGGCCCGGGCCGCGTCGGCGAACAGGTTGACCAGGTGCGGGTCGAGGGTCTCGTTGGCCCCGCCGCCGGCGAAGAGGGCGCGCAGCCGGCCGCCGCGCCGGGGGGTGCCGGACGCGCCGGCGGCGGCGTCTCCGGGGGTGCCGGCCGGGCCCGGGGAGCAGGCGGCCAGCCCGAGGGCTCCGGCGGCTCCGGCGGAGGCGACGAGCAGGGTGCGGCGGGCCATCGGGCGCGCCGCGGGGCGGGCGGCGGGGTTCGGGGAGCCGGGGGCGGGCCGGGAGGCGTGCGGACGGTCCATGGGTCAACTTCTCTTTCGTGTGCGGTGGTCCAGCCTGGCGACCAGGTGGAGGCGGTCTTCGTCGGCGGTGTCGGCGGGGAGGTCGCCGTCCGTCCAGGGCGGTTCGGTGCGCGGGCCGGGGCGGTCGTAGAGGGCGAGCACCGTGAAGCCGTGGGCGGCGAGCAGGTGACGCAGTTCCTGCGGGAAGAGGAGCCGCCAGGCGGAGTGCTGCGCCACCGGCGCGGCGCCGTCGTCACTGGTCCAGGTGCGGGTGCGGCGCAGGAGTTGGGCGGCCCGGTCGATCCACAGCGTGGTGTGCGAGGTGTGGGTCACGCCGTCCCGGGTGACGGTGTCGGTCCTCGGGGCGTCCAGGAGTTCGGTGCGGCCGAGGAAGAACGCGCCGTTGCGCATCTCGGCGACCAGCAGGCCGCCGGGGCGCAGGTGGCGGCCGAGCCGCCCGAGCAGGGCGTCGAGGTCCTCGTTGGTGTGGCAGTAGAGCAGCGCGCTGTCCAGGCAGAGCGCCGCGTCGAACCGCCCGGCGGCGAAGGGGAAGGTCCGCATGTCGCCGACGTGGTAGACGGGCCCGGGGTGGTGGGCGCGGGCGTACTCGATCATCGTCGCGGAGCTGTCCAGGCCGGTGACGGTCCGCCCGGCGGCGCGGTGCAGCCATTCGGCGTCCCGGCCGGTGCCGCAGCCGAGGTCGAGCACGTCGGGCCCGGCGCCGTAGCCGCGGAGCACCGACTCGGCCCACCGCGCGGCGGTGAATCCCGGGTCGGGGAAGCGGAGTTCGTAGAGCTCCGGATCGTCGGTGAGGAGGTTGCGGTGACCGGCCGCGGGGGCGGCCGGCTCGGTCGGGAGGGGCCGGGGCGTCATCGGGCCTCGCTGGGGAGAGGGCGGGCGGGGGTGGGAAGGGGGCGGGCGGGCGCCGGGAGCCGTCCGGCGCGGTGCAGCCGGGTGAGTGCGGCGGCGGAGCCGAGACCGAGCGCGGCGCAGAGCAGCCAGGGGGCGGTGGCGGCACTGTCCATGGCCCGGCCGACCGCCGTGTTGCCGAGGGCGGCGGCGAAGCCGGAGACGACGTAGTAGAGGCCGTAGTAGGTGCCGGTGAGGCCGGGGCGCCCGAACGCCGGGATGAGCGCCAGGACGAACGGCTGGGCGGTCATCAGGCCGGTCTGGAGCAGCAGCACGCCGCCGAGGACGCCGGGCAGGCCGGGGACGACGAGCGGCAGCAGGAAGCCGGTGGCGGCGACGGCGAGGCCGAGCGGGATCCACCGGGTGGCCGGCCCGTCCCGCTGGAGCCTCGTGGTGATGCGGAGCTGGAGGGTGAGGTTGGCCAGGGTGCTGGTCAGGAAGACCAGGCTGACCGCCCCCTCCCACCCGGTGGCGCGGCGGGCGGCGTCGGGCAGCAGCAGGTAGAGCTGGCTCTCCATCCCGAACAGGCCGACCATGGCCAGCGAGAACGCCAGGAACCGCCGGTCGGAGGCGACTTCGCGCCAGTCGGCGAGCACGCCGCGCGGCGGCGGCGGGACGGCCCGCTCGGGCAGGGTGAGGGCCTGGGCGACGGTGAGGACGGCGAAGATGCCGGCGGCGGTGAGTGCGGCGGCCCGGAAGTCGACCAGCAGCAGGACGGTGCCGAGCAGCGGACCGGCCAGCGCGCCGGTGGTGGCGAACATGTTGAACAGCGCGAACGCCTCGGCCTTGCGGTCGGCGGCCTCGTTCGCCACGTAGGTGCGCACGGCCGGGTTGAAGAGCGCGCCGGCCAGCCCGCTGAGCGCCGACGCGGCGAGCAGGATGCCGAGCGAGTCACCGAGCGCGAAGAGTCCGAAGCCGACGCTGCGCAGCGCGCACCCGGCGATGATGACGCGGCGCGCGCCGAGCCGGTCCGCGGCCGAGCCGCCGAGGATGAACAGGCCCTGCTGGCTGAGGTTGCGCAGTCCGAGCACGGCGCCGACGGCGAGCGCGGAGAGGCCGAGGTCGTGGCCCAGGTGGCCGGCCAGGTACGGGATGAGGAGGTAGAAGCCGGTGTTGACGCCGAGCTGGTTGACCAGGAGGAGCCGTACGGGCACGGGGAAGGACCGTACGGCGCGCAGTATTCTCACCGGCCGGCCACCGGGCGGGTGCCGGCGCGGGGGTGGGCTTCGCCGGCGGGGCCCCGGAGAGCCCCTCGGGCGGCCTCCGGCACCGACCCCGCCACCGGCCCCGGGGCGGCACCCGGGGCGGCGTCCGGGGCGGCATCCGGGACGGGCAGCACGCCGAGGCCCGCCCGGTCCGGTGTGCGGACGGTGCCGTCGGTTCCGCCGATGCCCTGCCAGGGGTCGTGGGCGAGCAGCAGGTGCCCGTCCAGGTCGATCCAGCGGGCCCGGTCGGCGAGGTGGACGGCGGGCGCGATGCCGAGCGAACTGGCGGCCAGGCAGCCGAACATCAGCTCGGTCCCGCTGCCGCGCAGCTCCTCCTCGATCCGCAGCGCCTGGTGGACGCCGCCGCACTTGGCGAGCTTGAGGTTGACCCCGTGGACCCGCCCGGCGATCCGGCGGACGTCCTCGAAGGTGACGGCGTCCTCGTCGGCGATCACCGGGATCGGCGACCGCGCGGCGACGGCGGCGAGCACGTCCGGGCTGCCGGGGGCGATCGGCTGCTCCACGGCCTCGACACCCGTGGCGGCGAAGGCCGGCAGCAGCTGGAGGGCCTGCTCAGGCGTCCAGGCGCCGTTGGGGTCCAGCAGCAACCGGGCGTCCGGGGCGGCCTCGTGGACGGCCTGGACCCGGACGAGGTCGAGGCCCGGATCGGCGGAGCCTGCCTTGACCTTCAGCACGGTGAACCCCGCGTCGGCGAGCCGGGCGGCCTGCACGGCGGCGCGCGCGGGCGGTTCGATGCCGATGGTGCGGGCGGTCGCGACGACCACCGGTTCGGCCCGGCCGAGCAGCCGGTGGACGGGTTCGCCGGCCCGCTTGCCGACCAGGTCGAGCAGGGCCGCCTCGACGGCGGCCAGCACGCCGGCCGCGAGGCAGACGAACGGGACTGCGGCGAGGCGGAGTTCGGCGAGCGCCTGCTCGGGGTCCGGGTACCGCTCCAACGCGGGCCTCAGTCCGTCGAGTTCGCGCCGGATCCGGTCGGTGGGCAGGTGCAGGTAGACGCTGCTGACGGCTTCGCCGTGTCCGGTCAGTCCGCCGTGGCCGAGCGCGAGCTGGACGGCGTCGCGTTCGGTGGTGACCGAGCGGGAGATCCGCAGCGGCTCGGCGAGCCGGAGCCGTACGGTACGGACGTCGAGCCTCATCGGTCCTCCTCGGGTCGGACGGTGTCGCCGCCGGTCGCGGCCCCGACGCCCGCCCGGTCCGGCGGGCCGGCCGGGGCCGGGACCACCAGGCCCGGCGGCACGGCCGGGGCCGTCGGAGCGGCGGGGACGGCCGCCACCGCGGTGGCGGGTGCCGCACCCCCCGTGCGGCAGCGCGCCCAGCCGCTGACCTCGACGGCAGCCGGGTGCGGGATCTCGATCGGGCGGAGCGCCGCCCGCTCCGCGTCCAGGCCGTGCCGCCGGCAGAAGGCGTCGTCGTAGACCGTGCCGAGGTAGCGGTGCGGGCCGTCGGGGAAGACGGTGGCCACGGCGGCGCCGGGGTGGACCCGGGCCGCCCAGGCCGCGACCAGGGCCACCGCCCCGGTGGACCAGCCGCCGCTGACGAAGGCGCCCCGGGCCAGCCGCCGGCAGGCGTCGACCGCCTCGGCCGGGCCGACCCAGTGGACCTCGTCGAAGGCCTGGTGGGCGACGTTGCGCGGGTGGATGGAGCTGCCCAGGCCGCGCATCAGACGGGGCCGGGCGGGCTGTCCGAAGATGGTCGAGCCCACCGAGTCGACGCCGATGATCCGCAGCCGGGGCCAGCGGCGGCGCAGCGCCTCGGCGAGGCCGGCGCTGTGTCCGCCCGTCCCGACGCTGCAGACCAGGACGTCGAGGTGGTCGAGGTCGGCGGTGATCTCCTGGGCCATGGCCAGGTAACCGGCGGCGTTGTCCGGGTTGTTGTACTGGTCGGGCCAGTAGGCGCCGGGCAGCCGGTCGAGCACCTCGCGCAGCCGGGCCAGCCGGGCGGCCTGCCAGCCGCCGTGCCGGGCCGGCCGTTCGACGAGCTCCAGGCGGGCGCCGTACGCGCGCAGCAACTGCCGCATGGACGGTTCGAGTTCGGTGTCGCCGACCAGCACGACCGGGTGGCCGAGCGCCTGCCCGGCGAAGGCCAGGCCGACGCCCATGGTGCCCGAGGTGGATTCCACCACCGTGGCGCCGGGGCGGAGTTCGCCGCGGGCGTGGGCGCCGCGGAGCATGGCGACCGCGGAGCGGGCCTTCATGCCGCCCGCGCTGAGGCCCTCCAGTTTGGCCCAGAAGCCCGGGTGCGGGTGCGGCAGCGGGGTGGTGATCCGGGCCAGCGGGGTGTGGCCGAGCAGTGACAGCAGACCGGGGTTGCCCAGTACGGCGCCGGAGTCGAGCAGTGCGGTCACCGGGCCCCGCCCCCGTACAGGTGGAGGTCGGTGGGGCCGCCGTCGAGCCAGAAGAAGGGGTAGGGCTCGGCGCTGACGGCGCTGACCCCGTCGCCGAGCAGCCGGGGCAGCACGGCGCTGCCGGTCTGGGCGAACAGCACCAGGGGCTTGCCGGTGGTGCGTGCGTGGGCGAGCAGCGGGTCGAGGGTGCCGTTGCCGAGGGTCATGCCGGAGGCGAGGATCGCGTCGCAGTCGTCGAGTCGGGCGAGGGCGTCGGCGTGCACGGGCTCGCCCCATTCGGTGACACCGCCCTTGAGGTCACAGGGGAGGTACTCGGCACCGCTCGAACGGAGCTGTTCCAGCAGGGAGTTGACCACGCCGACGACCAGCACGCGGCGGACCTCGGCGAGCGGCAGCAGACGGACCACCGCGGCGGCCCGGGCGCGGGACTTCTCCAGCGAGGATCCGGCCGGCAGGGTGAGCGTCCGGGCGCCGCGGGCGGAGGTGTGCGGGCGGCAGTGGCCCAGGTAGGCGTCGAGTGCGGCGACCCGGACGGCGGCGAGCGGGTGGTCGAGCAGCTCGTCGACGCGGGCGCCGACGCAGTCGTCGAGCGCTCCGGCGGGCAGTTCGCCCGGTTCGACGGCGCAGGAGCCGACGGCGGCGTCGAGCCGGAGGCTGAGCACCTCGTTGCGGTACCCCTGGGCGCGGCCGGCGTGCCGGACGGCCTGCGCGGTGGTGAAGGCGAGCGCGATCCGCAGGCCGGCCGGGTCCGGCCCGTACGAGCCGGCGCGGGCCCGGTCGGCGACCAGGTCGAACGCGGACGGGGCGGCGACCGTCGTGGCGGTGGCAGGAGCGACGGTGGCGGCCGTCGCCGCGGCGGCAGGAGCGGCGGCCGGGCTCACGCGGGCACCGCCGCGGGCTCGGCCGGACAGTCCGCCACCGCGTACCGGGGGGTGAGCCCGGTGAGCAGGCGCTCGGCCGTGCCGCGGGCGCCGGGGCCGCCGGTGTCGGCGGTCATGACGTGCCCGAGGTACTCGTTGTTGCTGGTGGCCGGCCGCACCTCGCGGCCGGGACCGGCGAGGCTGAGCTCGACCACCGCGGGGTCCCGGCGGACCTCGGCCTCGCCGTCGAACCCGTCCAGCAGCCCCGCACCCGCCTGCCCCTCCCCCGCGACCGGGAACTCGCCCGGGACCAGGAAGGCGATGGCCGCGCTGACGACGCCGGTCGGATGGACGGCCAGGTCGGGCCGGCGTCCGAGGGCGACGTCGACGGCCGCTGCGGCGAGGTCCACGCCGGTGACCCGCCGGACCAGCTCGGTGATCCGGTTCCCGGCGGGGCGCGGATTGACCTCGACCACGCGGGGCCCCGCGGGGGTCAGCTTGATCTCGGTGTGCGCCACGACCTGGTCGAGGCCGAGCGCGGACAGCGCGGCGACGGCGGTGTCGGCGGCGGCGGCCGCGTCGGCGGGATCGAGCGCGGCCGGGAACATGTGGCCGGTCTCGACGAACGCGGGCGCGCCGCCGATGCTCTTGTCCGTGATCCCGACGACGTGGGCGACACCGCCTGAGGAGACCGTCTCGACGCTGACCTCGGGACCGGTGAGCAGTTCCTCGATCAGCACCACCGGGTCCCGCCGCTGGCCGCGCGCGTTGACCGGGAAGGATTCCACGGCCCGGACGGCCGCGAGGAGCCCGGCCTCGTCGGCGACCTCGCGGACGAACATCCCGGCGCACAGGTCGACCGGCTTGACGACCAGCGGGTAGCCGATCGCCCGGGCGGCGGCGCGGGCCTGGTCGCGGTCGGAGCAGAGCGCGTACGCGGGCCCGGGGACGCCGGCCCCGGCGAGCGTGCCGCGGGTGAGGTCCTTGCGGCAGGCGGCGGTGACCGCCTCCGGGTCGGGCCCGGGCAGGCCGAGCCGGCGGGCCACCTGGGCGACCTGCGGCAGGTAGTAGTCACAGGAGGAGAGCACCCCGTCGAAGCCGAGCAGCCCGTGCAGCCGTTCGGCGTACGGGAGCAGCACGGCCGGGTCGTTGGTGTCGACGGTGAGGATGTTCTCGGCGGCGAGCAGCGGGTGCGGGCCGTCGGCGGGGGCCGCCCGCAGGTAGTGGTGGAGGTCGCGGGTGAGGAAGGTGAAGCGGTGGCCGCTCTCCCCCAGCGCCCTTGGCAGCAACCTGCTCATGGAGCCGACCCAGCTCTCGATCACCAGCAGATGCGCCACGACTCTCCCTCTCGACGGACACGCAGACACGGCGGCAGGCCGGTTTCGGCAGGCCGCGAGAGGAACGTAACGGGATTCGTTTTCATTTTCAACACGCCGGCACGCACTTCCGCTGCCGTGTTAGATGAAAGTGGTTTTCATGTACGCTAACAGTCACCCACCCCGGTCCGTCCCGTCGGAGTTTCCTGATGAATCGTCAATACCCTTATCTGGTACGGCATGCACTGCCCGCGGATGTCCCGGGTGCGCGCCGGCTGATCCTCGACACGTTCTACCGCGAGTTCGGCTACGGCTACGTGCCCGACTGGCACGCCGACGTGGTCGACCTCCAGGGGCACTACCTCGACCACCCCCGGCACGCGCTGCTGGTCGCCGTGCGCGACGGCGAGGTGGTCGCCACCACCGCACTGCACTCCACCGGCCCGGCCCACCCGCCGCACCCGCGCGAGGTCGCCGAGCGCTACCCTTCGGGCACCACCGCACAGCTGGTCCGGGTGTACGTCCGGGCGGAGCACCGACGGCACGGCCTGGCCCGTGAACTGGTGCGCCGGGCCTGCGAGTTCGCCTCCGAAGAGGGCGGCTACCGGCGGCTCTACCTGCACACCAACACCGCCGTCCCGGGCGCCGAGGCGTTCTGGCGCAGCCTCGCCGAGGAGGTCTACGACGCCCGGCCGACCGGCGAGCACGGCCCCGGCGTGGCCACCGTCCACTTCGAGATCCCGCTCCGCCGGCCCGTGGCACTGGCCCGCGGCGGGGGCGGCCACCCGATCGGGTGAACCTCCGATCGCTCCCGCATCCGCGGACCGGCCCTGCACGGACTGGCGACCGACCCGTGCAGGAAGGGGCCGCCACCGTGTCCGCACACCGCAACCACGCCGCACCGGGCGTGTTCACCGGCCTGCCCTCCGGCCTGGGCGACTCCGCCGAGCGCACGGTCGCCGCCCTGGCCCGCCGGGCCCACGCGTTCCCGGAGCTCCCGTCGCGACCACCGGTCTTCGCCATGCCGTACCCCGCCCGGCTCAACCCCCGGCAGGCCGCCGCCCGCGCCCGGGCGGCGCAGTGGGCGGAGCTGACCGGCCTCACCGGTCCGGCGGGCGCGTGGAGCCGGGAGCGCTTCGACCGGCAGGAGCTCGCGCTGTTCACGGCGCTCACCCAGCCGGACCTACCGGTCGAGGAACTGCTGCTGGTCGGCGACTGGAACGTCTGGGCGTTCGCCGTCGACGACCACTTCGTCACCGTCAAGGCGACCGGCGACGCGGCGGGGGCGCGACGCTTCGTCGCCCGCCTGGCCGCCTGCATGCCGTCGGCCGCCGCGGCCGCGCCGGGCCCGCGGCGCCGGGCCGGATCGCCGGACCCGCGCCACCGGACGGCCGGAGCGCCGGATCCGCGGGACCGGACCGGGCCGGCACAGCCGCAGCACCCCGTCGAGGTCGCGCTGGCCGACGTCTGGGCCCGCTCCGCGGCCGCGCTCCCGCCGGACCTGCGGCGCCGGCTCCGGGACGCCGCGCTGGACTTCGCCGCCGCCAACCTCTGGGAGCTGGACAACACCCTCGCCGGGCGCGTCCCCGATCCGGTCGAGTACCTCCAGATGCGCCGCCGCACGGCCGGGACGCCACTGTCCACCGTGCTGCCGCTGCACGTCCGGGGACGGGACCTGCCGCCGGAGCTGCTCTCCCACCCGACCGTCACCGCGCTGATCGAGGCGTTCGCCGACAACGTGGACCTGCGCAACGACCTCTACTCCTGCCGCAAGGAGACGGAGCTGGAGGGCGAGCTCAACAACGCCGTCCCGGTCTTCCGGCACTTCCTGCGCTGCTCCCGGCAGACCGCGGTGGACACGGTCACCGACCTGATGAACGCCCGGCTGGACTGCTTCGACCGCATCGCCCGGGAGGACGTCCCGCACCTGGCGGAGGAGTTCGGCCCGGAGGCCGGGCGGACGGCGACCGCTTTCACCGGCGGACTGAAGGACTGGCTGGCCGGCGACCACGCCTGGTACCCGCGGACCGGCCGCTACACGGTCGCCACCGGCTGACCGGCTGACCGGCGGACGAGGGAGTCCCCGCGATGTGACGCAGGTCACATTCGAAAGTGAAATTTCCGGGGAGGGATTCCCCGTTTGGCTCTTCGTAGGACTAAGCGGGGAGAGATTCCCCGGAATCCGGGAGGAGCACCGAGTGAGCACCGCCGCCGTCGAGCCGAGCCGCACCGCGGAGCCGCCGGTCCGCACGCCGAAGCTGCGTGCGGACGCGAGCCGGAACCGTGAGCGGATCGTGCTGGCAGCCCGCGACGCCTTCGTCGAGCACGGCGCGGATGCGCCGCTGGACGAAATCGCCAAGCGGGCCGGCGTCGGAAACGCTACGCTCTACCGGAACTTCCCGACCAGGGCCGCGCTGATCCGCGAGGTGGCACTGCTCGTCAAGAACCGCATCGTGGCGAACGCGGAGTCGGCGGCCGCCGAGGGAGCCGGCCCGTTCGACGCCCTCCAGCGGTTCGCGCACCAGACCGTCGACGAGAAGATCGGCGCGCTCTGCCCGATGCTGACCAACCGGGTCGACATGTTCGATCCGGACCTGGTCGAGGCACGGGAGCGCCTGATGAGCGTCGTCGGCGGTCTGCTGGAGCGTGCGAAGGCGGCCGGCGAACTGCGCGCGGACGTCGACCACGGCGATCTGTTCATCGCGATGAGCCAGCTCACCCGCCCCCTGCCGGGCACCTCCTGCGTGGTGCTGGACGAGTTCGTCCACCGGCACCTGCAACTGTTCCTGGACGGCATGCGGGCGCCCGCGCGCTCCGTCCTGCCCGGCCGGGCCGCGACCTTCGAGGACTTCCACACCGACCACTGACCCACCGAGTCACCGACCCGTCACCGCGGGACCACCGCGCGGCCACCTCCGCGCGCCCGTTCGCGCGGTTCGTCCTGATGTACTTCCGACCCGCACCGTTTCCGTCCGCACCGTTCCGCACGCCTCGCACCGTGAAGTGAGTACCGCCATGCCAAAAACCGATTCCCTGCCCGCCGTCCAGCCCGATCCGAGGCGATGGAAGGCCCTGATATTCATCGGGCTCGCGCAGCTGATGGTCGTCCTCGACGCCACCATCGTGAACATCGCGCTGCCCTCCGCCCAGGAGGACCTGGGCATCACCGACGGCAACCGCCAGTGGGTGATCACCGCGTACGCGCTGGCCTTCGGCGGACTCCTGCTCTTCGGCGGCCGGGTGGCGGACCTCTGGGGCCGCAAGCGGACCTTCGTGGTCGGCCTGGCCGGCTTCGCGTTCGCCTCCGCGCTCGGCGGCGCCGCCGCCAACACCGCCATGCTGCTCGGCGCCCGCGCCCTCCAGGGCGTCTTCGGCGCACTGCTCGCGCCCGCCGCGCTCTCGCTGCTGGCCGTGATGTTCACCGAGGCCAAGGAGCGCGCCAAGGCGTTCGGCATCTACGGCGCCATCGCCGGTGGTGGCGGTGCGATCGGCCTGATCCTCGGCGGCCTGCTGACCGAGTACCTGAACTGGCGCTGGACCTTCTTCGTCAACATCCCGTTCGCCGTGGCCGCCGCGATCGGCGCCGTCATGGTGATCCGCGAGCCGGCCGAGGGCCGCAACCGCAACCGCCTCGACGTCCCCGGCGTCATCCTCGTCACCACCGGCCTGGTCGCCCTGGTCTACGGCTTCACCCGGGCCGAGTCGGACGGCTGGTCCTCCGGCATCACGATCGGCCTGTTCGTCGCCGCCGTCCTGCTGCTGGGCGCGTTCGTGGCGGTCGAGGCGCGGGTGAAGGCTCCGCTGCTGCCGCTGCGCGTCATCCTGGACCGCAACCGCGGCGGGGTCTACCTGTCGCTGGGTCTGGCCGTGATCGGCATGTTCGGTCTCTTCCTCTTCCTGACCTACTACCTGCAGATCGTGCTCGACTACAGCCCGGTCCTGACCGGCGTGGCCTTCCTGCCGATGGTGGCCGGCATGATCGCCGGTTCGACCCAGATCGGCGCCCGCCTGATGACCCGCGTCCCGGCGCGGTACCTGATGGCGCCCGGCTTCCTGGTCGCCTCGATCGGCATGCTGATCCTCACCCAGATCGACCTGGACACCTCCTACCCGGCGCTGATCCTGCCCGGTCTGGTCCTGATGGGCCTCGGCATGGGCACCGCGTTCATGCCGGCGATGAGCCTCGCCACGCACGGCGTCGAGCCGCGCGACGCCGGTGTGGCCTCCGCCATGGTCAACACCTCGCAGCAGGTCGGCGGCGCCATCGGCACCGCCCTGCTGAACACCATCGCGGCCAGCGCGACGACCACCTGGCTGGCGGCCCACCTGGGCGGCGCGACCACCCCGGACGCCGCCAAGGCGGTGCAGTTCCAGGGCATGGTGCACGGCTTCTCGACCGCGATCTGGTGGTCCTTCGGGATCCTGGTGCTGGCCGCCGCGATCGCCTTCGTGCTGATCAACGCCGGGCGCCCCGACGGCGCGACGGCCGGCGAGGGTGCGGCGAACACCAACGAGGTGCCGGTGCTCGTGCACTGACCCTCGTGGTGTGACGCGACGGTGCGCTGCGGCCCGTCCGGTGTTCGAAAGGACACCGGGCGGGCCGTTCGCCGTCTCCGGCCGGGGCGGCGGCGGGCGGGTCGGCGGCGGGCGGGGCCGCGAAGGCTGCGGGGGGCGCGGGGGGCGCGGGGGCGGACGGGAAACCGCCGGAACGCACCCCCCACTAGAAGTGGGGATCACCCCCCGTTTATCCTGGGTCCAGCTTCGAAACGGGGACAGATCCCCGTTTCACTTCGACCGAGGTGCGTGGACATGACCCCGAATGAGAGCCGCCCCGGAGCCGGGCGGGGGCAGCGCGCCGCCGACTGGGCGGACGGCCGGCTGGGGATCTACACCCTGGCCCGGGCCAACCTGCGCAAGATCTTCCCGGACCACTGGTCCTTCATGCTGGGCGAGATCTGCCTCTACAGCTTCGTGATCATCATCCTGACCGGCGTCTGGCTGACGCTGTTCTTCAAGCCGTCGATGGGCGAGGTGATCTACGACGGCGTGTACGTCCCGCTCAAGGGCATCCCGATGTCCGAGGCGTACGCGTCGACGGTCGACATCAGCTTCGAGGTGCGCGGCGGTCTGCTGGTCCGCCAGATCCACCACTGGGCCGCCCTGGTCTTCGTCGCGGCGATGCTCGTGCACATGATGCGCGTCTTCTTCACCGGCGCGTTCCGCAAGCCCCGCGAGATCAACTGGGTCTTCGGCTTCCTGCTGCTGCTCCTGGGCATGTTCGACGGCTTCTTCGGCTACTCGCTGCCGGACGACCTGCTCTCGGGCACCGGCATCCGCTTCATGGAAGGCGCGATCCTCGCCGTCCCGCTGGTCGGCACCTACATCCAGATGTTCCTGTTCGGGGGCGAGTTCCCCGGCCACGACATCGTGCCGCGCTTCTTCACCATCCACGTGCTGCTGATCCCGGGCATCATGCTGGGCCTGCTCGTCGCCCACCTGATCCTGGTCTTCTACCACAAGCACACCCAGTGGGCGGGCCCCGGCAAGACCGAGAAGAACGTCGTCGGCATGCCGCTGATGCCGGTCTACATGGCCAAGGCCGGCGGCTTCTTCTTCCTCGTCTTCGGCGTCATCGCCCTGATGGCCGCCGTCGCCACGATCAACCCGATCTGGGCGTACGGCCCGTACCGGCCGGACCAGGTGTCGACCGACGCCCAGCCCGACTGGTACATGGGCTTCGCCGAGGGGCTCATCCGGGTGATGCCGGGCTGGGAGATCGGCGTCTGGGGGCACACCCTCAACCTCGGCGTGCTGGTCCCCTTCACCCTCTTCCCGGTGATCCTCGGCGCGATCGCGGTCTACCCCTTCGTGGAGAGCTGGGCGACCGACGACCGGCGCGAGCACCACCTGCTCGACCGGCCGCGCAACGCGCCGGTGCGGACCGCCCTCGGCGCGGCCTGGATCTCCCTGTACCTGGTGATGCTGGCCGGCGGCGGCAACGACCTGTTCGCCACCCATCTGCACCTGTCGCTCAACTCCATCACCTACGCCGTCCGGGTGGGATTCGTCGCCGTCCCGGTGGTCGTGTTCGTGGTCACCAAGCGCTGGTGCCTCGGCCTCCAGCGCCGCGACCGGGAGAAGGTGCTGCACGGCCGCGAGACCGGCGTCGTCAAGCGCCTGCCGCACGGCGAGTTCGTGGAGGTGCACGCCCCGCTCGCGCCCGCCGAACTGCACCGGCTCACCGCCCACGAGCAGCCGCGCCCCCTCGAACTGCCCGCCCCCGTCGACGAGAATGGAGTCGCCCACCCGGCAGGTGTGCTGGAGCGCACCCGTGCGAGGCTGTCCCGTGGGCTGCACGGCGAGGGAAGCAGGATCGCCAAGCCCACCGCCGGCGAGTACCACGAGATCACCGACGGCCGCGGCCACTGAGGCGCCCGCCCCGGAGCCCCGCCGCCGGCCTTGAACCGTCCGACTCGGAGAGGGTGGACATCGTGCACGACCGTACCGACCAGCTCGCCGACAGCAGGTACCTCCTGCTCACCACCTTCAGTGACGACGGCCGTCAGGTGCACTCGCAGAGCTGGGTGGTCGCCGACGGCACGGCGCTCGGCATCTGGACGCCCGTGCACTCGGGCGACGCCGACCGCGTGCGCCGCCGCCCCAAGGTCCTCGTCGGCCCCTGCGACGCCCACGGCCGCCCGACCGGGCGTCAACTCCCGGCCCGCGCCGCCGTCTGCGACGAGGACGACACCGCCCGCTACCGCACCTCGCTGATCAACAAGTACGGCCTGCCGGCCCTCGTCGCGCTCGCCCGCAGCCGGATGCGGCTCGGGCTGGCGGGGACGGTCGGCATCCGGATCACGCTCAGCGAGCTGGAACAGCGGCTGGTCGGCCCGGAGTGGCAGGTGCCGGGCACCTACTGCCCGAACTGAGCGGCCCCGGGGCGCACGGCGTCCCCGGGGGCGCCGGCCTTCAGGCCGTGTCGTCGTCCGGCGCCCGGGCCAGGTCACCCGGCTCGCAGGCCTCCTGACCGGTGCCGACGTGCACCACCTTCACCGCGCGCCCCGGGCCGCCCGGCACGACCTGCTGCTCCCGGCCGCAGCGCGGACAGATCAGCGGAATGCGCGTCCCGCGGCCCTCCGGTCCACCCGACCCGCCCGACCCCGCGGCACCACCGGGCGCCGTCACGTCAGCGGGTGGGTCGGGATCGGGCTGACCGCCTGGATCTCCCCGTGCGCCTTGGTGAGGAGCTGTGAGGCGAGGTCGTTGAGCGCCCGGGCCGCCGCGATCTCCTCGCCGACCCGCAACTGCTCCGGGTCCGACGGGTGGCGGCTGGTGTAGCCGTGGGCACGCACCTCGGTGCCGTCGCCGAGTCTCAGCAGGGCGGCGGCGGTCGTACGCGCCCCCTCCTCGCGGAACTCCATCTCGATGTGCCAGCCGACCAGTGTCTGCATGGCGGATCACCTCCGGCGGTCGTTCCGGTCATTCCGGTCGTTCCCCGTTCGGTTACTCCTCCAGGGTGCGCCGACCCCACCGGGAACACCAGGGCAGGGCTCCGGGGAGGCAGGTCGCGGAGATCTCCCCAGGGAACTTGAACGCGTTCAATATGCGGCGTAGAGTCGCCGACGCCATCGTTTGAACACGTTCAAGGTAAGGGGCGGCCATGGGGCGGGGCACCGTCGAACTCGTCGACCTGCTGGTCCTGCTCGGCATGGGGGCGGTGATCCCGATCGGCCTCGCCCTGATCGACGAGCCCGGACTCGCCCGTCTGCGCCGGCACTGGCCACTGGCCGCCGTCCCCGGTGCGCTCTCGCTCTGGCTGCCACGCGGCGGACTCGCCACCGGCAGCGCCGTCCTGTACGCGCTCGGCACGCTCGCCGTCGCCGCCCACGTCCCGGTCAGGCTGGCCCGCACCCGCTCGCTCGCACCGCACGAGATCGCCGTGCTCACCGCCCTCGCCGCCCCCTCGGTGGCCGGCCTCGCCCTGGTCGCCGAACGCTCGGGGCACGAGCTGTTCGGCTTCGACCTCGACATCCTCGCCCTGACCGTTCCGCACTTCCACTACGCCGGATTCACCGCCGCGCTGGTCGCCGGGCTGGTCTGCCGGGCCGTGCCGGACAGCCGGGCCGCCCGCTGGGCCGCACTCAGCGTCCCCGTCGGCACCCTGCTCGTGCTGGCCGGCTACTTCGTCGACGACTGGGCCGAACTGGTCGGCACCGCGGTCCTCACCACGGGCATGTGGCTGGTCGGCCTGCTCACCTGGCGCGACCTGCGACCCCGCGTCCGCGCCGGTGGCGACCGCGGCGGCGGTGACGGCGGTGACGGCCCCGGTGACGGCGACGGCCGGCACCGGACCACCGCCGCGCTGCTCGGCGTCTCCGGTGCCGTGCTCGCCGTCACCATGCTGCTCGCCCTCTGGTGGGCGCTCGGCGAGGCCTCCGGACTCCCCCACCCCACCCTCGGCTGGATGGCCGCCACCCACGGCGTCGGCAACGCGCTCGGCTTCGCGCTCTGCTCACTGCTCGCCTGGCGCCGCCTCGCCCGCCCCCAGGAGAACGCCCGATGACCGGCACCCCGCACCCGGCCGACCTGAACTACCCCGAGGTCGGCGCCAGCACCGCGCTCGACCGGCCCCTGCCCGCCGGCTACCACCACCTCCGCCACCGCGCCCCGATCGGGCGCGGCCGCGCCGCCCTGGACGCCGCCGGCACCGCTCTCCTCGGCTGGCGGATGCACCGCGCCGCAGGTGTCCGGATCACCGCCGAGGCCGACCGCGCCGCCCCCGGGGTCGCCGTCCGGTGCGCCATCGGCCTCGGCCCGTTCCGGGCCGGCGCCCCCTGCCGAGTGGTCTCGACCACCGACGGCCCCGACCGCTACGGCTTCACCTACGGCACCCGGTGCGGGCATCTGGCGGTGGGCGAGGAGACGTTCGTGGTCGAGATGGACCCGGACCGGATCGTCTGGTTCACCGTCAACGCCTTCAGCCGCCCCCGTCGCTGGTACGCCCGCCTCGCCGGCCCGTTCCTTCCCCTCGCCCAGCGGCTCTTCGCCCACTGCTGCGCCCGGGCACTCACCCGGATCGCGGCGGAGGCCGACCGGTCGGAACGGACGGCCGGGGGCAGGGGCCGGCGACGTGAACGGCGGGGCTGGGCCCGGTAGTCCCCGGGCGGAGGCGGCCGGCTTCCCGCGCCGGACCCCGGCCGGGCCGCGGAGCGGGAAGCCGGCCTCCCCGTCGAGCCCTCCCCCGGGGGCCCCGATCGCCGGTGTGTCGCCCGCGGGCCCTCGGCCGACCACCGGCGGAATAGCCCGGCCACGGCAGCCGTTGTCGCGGGCACATGGCCTGGACCGCCACCACCGGAAGGGCAGGAATCGCGACATGAGCAGCACGGTCGAGCTGACCAAGGAGAACTTCGACGACGTCGTCCCCGGTCAGGGGGGCAAGGACTTCGTCTTCATCGACTTCTGGGCCAGCTGGTGCGGCCCGTGTCGCCAGTTCGCGCCGGTCTTCGAGAAGGCCGCCGAACGCCACCCGGACCTGGTCTTCGCCAAGGTGGACACCGAGGCACAGCAGGAGCTGGCCGCGGCGTTCGGTATCCAGTCGATCCCGACGCTGGCGATCATCCGTGAGGGCGTCCTCGTCTTCTCGCAGGCGGGCGCCCTGCCGGAGCCGGTCTTCGAGGATCTGATCGGTCAGGCGCGGAAGCTGGACATGGACGAGGTGAAGCGGAAGGTGGCGGCCGAACAGAACGGCGGCCCGCAGGACTGACGCCGCCGAGAGGCGAGTGCCCCGGGTGGCTGACGCCCTGAGGCGGTGACGCACGGCGGGTCCCGGTGGTGTCCTTCGACGCCCCGGGGCCCGTCGGCGCGCGTCCGGACGCGTTCAGACGGACGCCTCGGTGTCGCTCCACCCGGTGAGACGGGCGGCCAGGGCCCGGACCTCCACGCGCAGTTCGTCCGGCCGGAGGACGGTGAACGGCCAGCCGAGGCCGGCCAGCATGACCGCCATCCCGTCCAACTGCTGTGCCCGGGCCCGCAGCAGGACCCGACCGTCGTCGGTGGCGGTGACCGCACCGGCGGTGGGCGGAATCCGTCGGCGGGCCTCGACGAGCGTGGTGGTGAGCACCACCTCCACCTCGTGCGTCCAGGGCACCGAGGCGAGGGACTCCAGCACCCGCTGGACCGGGTCGACACCCGCCGGGGGTTCGAATCCGGTCTCGCGCAGTTCCGCGGAGCGGATCCGGTCGAGCCGGAAGGTCCGCTGCTCGCCGCTGCGGTGGTCCAGCCCGGTGGTGTACCAGCGGCCCGAGTGGAAGACCAGCCCGTACGGGTCGAACTCGCGCTCGCTGGGCGTGCCTTCGCGGTCCCGGTAGTCGAGCCGGACCCGGCGCCGGCGGCGCGCCGCCTCGGCCAGCGTGAACAGCGCGGCGGCGGCCGGACTGGGGCCGCCGACGGGCGCGCCGGTCAGACCGAGGGTCTGCTCGACCGCCGCCACCCGCTCGCGCAGCTCCGGCGGCAGCACTCGTTGGATCTTGGCGAGCGCCGTCTCGCCGGCCTGCTCCCCCACCGAGAGCCCGGACCGCCGCCCCGCCAGCAGCCCGAGCACCACGGAGGCGGCCTCGTCCCCGGTGAGCATCAGGGGCGGCAGCCGGAAGCCGGGCATCAGCCGGTAGCCGCCGTACCGGCCGCGTTCGGCCTGGACCGGGATGCCGAGGTCGACCAGCCGGGTCGCGTAGCGGCGGACGGTGCGGGCGTCGACCTCCAGCCGCTCGGCCAGCTCGGCGCCGGTGAGGCCGGGACGCGCCTGCAGGATCTCCAGCAGGGCGAGCGTGCGGCTGACCGGATGGTCCATCGGTGTCCCTTCGTCGAGCCGTCGTTCGGCCTTCGTTCGACCTTCGCCCGCGCCTCGGCACATGCCTTGGTCCGCGCCTCCGTTCCGGCCGCGAACCGACGGTGCGACCCGGCGGTGAGGCCGACGGGTCGGAGGCGAACCGACGGGGTGGTCGAGCCGTGGGACCGGCCCGGGAAGTCCGCCGGTTAATCCGGTCGCGTTCTGTCCGCATTCGATCCTAGGGTCGAAGACAGCGGCCGGCACCCCAGGGGTTCCTCGGGGCACCAACAGCCGCGCACGGCACGGAAGACAAGCACGGCATGGATGCCCGGAGAGGATTTTCCACCATGAGCACCTTCGTACTCGTTCCCGGATTCTGGCTCGGCGGTTGGGCCTGGGACGCGGTCGCCGAACCGCTGCGCGCGGCCGGTCACACCGTCCACGCGGTGACCCTGCCCGGCCTCGGCGAACGGGCCGGTGAGGGCTCGCCCGAGACCGGCGCGGAGACCCACATCGCGGACCTGACCGACCTGCTGGTCCGTGAGGACCTCCGGGACGTGGTGCTGGTGGCCCACAGCGGCGGCACCATCGCCGTCTCCGGCGCGGCCGACCGGGTGCCCGAGCGCATCCGACGGGTCGTCTTCCTCGACTCCGGCCCGCTCGGCGACGGTGTCGCGCTGGCCGACCTCTGGGAGCCGGCCTACCGCGAGACACTGGAGGCCTCGGTGGTCGACGGCTGGCGGCTGCCGCTGCCGTCGTGGGAGGTGCTGGCCTCCGACGGGGCCAGTGTCGACGGGATCGACGAGGCGGGGCTGGCCCGGTTCCGCGAGCTGGCCACCGACCAGCCGGCCGGGACGGTCACGGAGCCGATGCGGCTGACCGGCGGGGCGGAGAAGCTGCCCAAGGGCCTGATCTCGTGCTCCATCCCGTTGGAGCAGGTCCGCGCGATGATCGCCGACGGTCACCCGTACTTCGCCCTGCTCGGCGGCCCGGAGTGGGAGCTGCGCGAGGTGCTGACCGGGCACTGGCCGATGTTCTCGCGGCCGGCCGAGACGGCGGCGGCACTGGTGGAGCTGGCCGAGGTCGAGTAGCGGGCGACCGGGCCGGGACGGGGGGCGGAGCGGGGCCGGACGGCAGACTCGTCCGCGTGTTCGGCTGCGAGGGGCGGCCGGGTCGGCGCAGGATGGGCACGGTGCCCCGGCCCGGCACACCGACCTGCACCGACCTGCACCGACCTGCACCGACGACCGAACGGGGGCGACCTTGCCGATGTTCGCGGGACGCACGGGGCGGAGCGGTGCCCGGACCGGGCCCGACCACCGGACGAACGGGGGTGCCGGGCCGCCTCAGCGCCGGGCCGCCTCAGCGCCGGGCCGCACCCGCCGGCGCATTCGGCGCCGCCCGGCACCCCGACGTCCGCGAACGCACGCCCGTCACCCCGGCCCTGCCGGCCGGGGCGACCGTCACCACCACGGAGGACCAGGCATGACCACCGATCCCACCGCTTCCGCCGCCGCCTCGTCGGCCGTTCCCGAGGAGTACGACGTCATCGTCGTCGGGGCCGGCCCGACCGGCGAGAACGTCGCCGACCGGACCGCCGCCGCCGGGCTGCGCACGGTGATCGTGGAGAGCGAACTGGTAGGCGGCGAGTGCTCGTACTGGGCCTGCATGCCCAGCAAGGCGCTGCTGCGCCCGGTGGCCGCGCTGGCCGACGCCCGCGCGGTGGCGGGCGCCCGGGAGGCCGTGGGCAGCGGCGGGCTGGACCCGGCCGCCGTGTTGGCCCGGCGCGACTCGTTCACCTCCCACTGGAAGGACGACGGCCAGGTGAAGTGGGTCCGCGAGACCGGTATCGACCTGGTCCGCGGCCACGGCCGGCTCGCCGGCGAGCGCAGGGTGACCGTCGAGGCGGAGGACGGCAGCGAGCGGCTGCTGGTCGCCCGCCACGCCGTCGCGGTCTGTACCGGCAGCCGGTCCGTCCTGCCGCAGGACGTCCCCGGGCTCGCCGAGGCCCGCCCGTGGACCAACCGGGAGGCGACCGCCTCGCCCACCGTGCCCGGGCGGCTGGCCGTGGTCGGCGGCGGCGTGGTCGGCGTGGAGCTGGCCACCGCCTGGCGCGCGCTCGGTTCGGAGGTCGTGCTGCTGGTACGCGGCTCCGGGCTGCTGCCCCGGATGGAACCGTTCGCGGGCGAGCTGGTCGCGGAGGGCCTGCGGGACGCCGGGGTGGACCTGCGGTTCGGGACCTCGGTCGCCTCGCTGGAGCGGGCGGACGAGCCCGGCGCGGACGTCGTCCTGGTCCTGGCCGACGGCGAGCGGCTGGCCGTCGACGAGGTGCTCTACGCCACCGGCCGGGCCCCGCGCACGGCGGACATCGGGCTGGAGCAGGTGGGTCTGCACCCCGGCGGCTGGCTCGACGTGGACGACAGCTGCACCGTGCTCGGTGTCGACGGCGACTGGCTGTACGCGGCCGGCGACGTCAACCACCGGGCGCTGCTCACCCACCAGGGCAAGTACCAGGCGCGGATCGCCGGCGCGGCGATCGCCGCACGCGCCCAGGGGCGTCCGCTGGACACCGCACGCTGGGGCAAGCACGCCGCGTCGGCCGACAGCGCAGGCGCGCCCCAGGTCGTCTTCACGCACCCCGAGGTCGCGGCCGTCGGCCTCACCCTGGACGCGGCCGAGCGGGCCGGGCTTCGGGTGAAGGCGATCGACCACGACCTCGGGGCGGTCGCCGGTGCCTCGCTCTACGGCGACGACTACCGGGGGCGGGCGCGGGTCGTCTTCGACCTGGACCGGGAGGTGCTGGTGGGCGCCTCCTTCGTCGGTCCCGGGGTCTCCGAGCTCCTGCACTCGGCCACCGTCGCGGTGGTGGGTGAAGTGCCGATCGACCGGCTCTGGCACGCCGTCCCGGCCTACCCGACGATCAGCGAGGTCTGGCTGCGGCTGCTGGAGGGCTGTCGCGGGTGAGCCGGTACCGCCCCGGGCCCGCCGTCCGCCCGGACGCGGCCCGGGGCGGCGCGGCCCGGGGCGGACGGGGGCCGGCTGCCCCGGGCGCGGGCCGCGGGCCCCGGCGCGGCGAGGTGTGGGAGCCGCCGGGCGGCGCGACACTGGCCGGAGGGGGTGTCCGTGCGGGGGCCGTTACGCCGACCAGGTGGTGTGTGATGACCGAGGTGCTGTTGGCCGTCGGGACCGAGAAGGGCCTCTTTCTCGGACGCAGCCGCGACCGGCTGAACTGGGAGTTCAGCGGGCCGCACTTCCGGATGAACGCGGTCTACTCCGTCGCCGTCGACAGCCGGGACCCCGTCGACGGCGGGAACCGCCGCGACGGCCGGGTCCGGCTGCTGGTGGGCGCCGACAGCAGCCACTGGGGGCCGACCGTCCGGCGCTCGGACGACCTGGGTGCGACCTGGTCCGAACCGTCCGCACCGGCGATCCGCTTCCCCGAGCACACCGGCGCCTCGCTCACCCGGGTCTGGCAGCTCCAGCCGGCCGGCCCCGAGGCTCCGGGCGTGGTCTACGCGGGCACCGAGCCGGCCGCGCTGTTCCGCTCCGCGGACGGCGGTGAGACCTTCACGCTGGTCGAGTCGCTCTGGGAGCACCCGCAGCGCGCCGAGTGGGGCGCCGGCTACGGCGGCCAGGGCCTGCACACCGTCCTCACCGACCCGCGCGACCCCGAACGGCTGCTGGTCGCGATCTCCAGCGGCGGCGTCTACCGCAGCAAGGACGGCGGCGGCACCTGGGAGCCCTCCAACTCCGGGCTGCGCGCCGAGTTCCTCCCGGAGGAGAGCCAGTACCCCGAGTTCGGCCAGTGCGTCCACAAGATCGCGCGGGACGCCGTCAACCCCGACCGGCTCTACCTGCAGAACCACGGCGGCGTCTACCGCAGCGACGACGCGGGCGCGAGCTGGCGGTCCGTCGCCGACGGACTGCCCGCCGACTTCGGCTTCGCCGTGGCCGCCCACCCGCGCCGCGCCGACACCGCGTACGTGTTCCCGCTCGGCGGCGCCGACGACCGCATCCCGCCCGACCGCCGGTGCCGCGTCTTCCGCACCGCGGACGGCGGCGACAGCTGGCAGCCCCTGGCCGACGGGCTCCCCGGCGGGGACCACTACGGCGTCGTGCTGCGCGACGCGCTGCGCACCGACGACGCCGACCCGGCCGGGCTCTACTTCGGCACCCGCACCGGCGAGGTGTACGCCAGCCACGACGAGGGCGAGCACTGGTCACCGCTGGTCTCCCACCTGCCGGACGTCCTCTGCGTCCGCGCGGCGGTGGTGGCGGACTGACCCCGCCCCTCCCCCCGGGCGCCGTCCCGCGCACCGCGGGCGGCACGGCGGCCGGGTCGTGCCCGACGTGACGCCGGCAGACCGGTCCGGCCGGGAAACGGGGTTGCCGTCGAACGGGACGCTCACGGAGCATGGCCGACGACGGGGTGTTCCGGTTCTCGGAGATCGGAGGGGCGGCGTGGCGGAAGCGGAAGCCGGCTGGCGGTTCGGGTACGGCACCGACGGCCTTCCGGTCGTGCGGTACCAGCGGGGCGAGCGGGAGGGCCGCCCCTGGGCCGACCGGTTGGACGTGGTCGGCCACCACCCGGACCCGGCCGTCCCGGCCCGGTACGTGCTGGCGGAGATGGCCGGCTGGGTGGTCTCCGGCCCCGTCCCGCTCGGCCGGGAGCTGCTGCGCCGTGGCGCGACCCCGCTGCGGCACGGCCACACCATGCACCGGAGCCTGGTCGACGCGCCTCCCGCCGGGGGCTGGCCGTCCTGGGCGCGGACCCCGCTCCGGGAGGGTTTCCAGGTCGTACCGTGCGACCGCGGGGCCACCGAGCTGGACGGGCCGTCCCGGGCCGCCTTCCGTCCCGGGCACCCCGACCACCGCCCCGAGGCGCAGGGGGACGACCCGGTGCGGCGGATGGCCGGACTGCTCTCCGGAAGCGTCATCGGCCCCCTGCTGCCGGCCAGCGCCCTGGTCGTCGACGACGCCGACCGGGTGGCCGCCGGCGCCGTCCTGACCGACTGGGACGGCCTGCCCTGGATCGCCCACGTCTTCCGTGACCCGGACCTCGGCTACCCCGGCCTCGGCCGGGACCTGCTGCGCCGCGTCCTCGCCGGCATCGCCGCCGACGGCGCCACCGGGATCGGCCTGGCGGTGACCGAGGGCAACCGGGCCCGGCAGCTGTACGAGTCGCTCGGCTTCTCGGTCACGCGCAGCACGCTGACGGTGATCGTCCCCTGAGTCGTGCGGCGGCCGGGCCGTACGACACCCCGGGTGGACCGGGGAGCACCGGTCCGTCCTGGCCGGGACAGCTCCCGCCCGGGACAGCCTCAGGGGCGGGCCAGCTCCAGGACGGCTATCCCGGCCAGGACGGTCGCGCTCGCCGCCATCCGCATCCGCCCGAGGCGCTCCCGGAAGACCACGGTGGCGATCAGTGCGGCCATCACGATGCTCGTCTCGCGCAGCGCGGCGATGCTCGCCAGGTTCCCCCGCGACTGTGCCCAGACCACCAGCCCGTACGCCGTCAGCGACAGCACCCCGCCGAGCAGCCCCACCGGGACCAGCGGGCCGGCCCCGACCAGCAGGCCCCGGCCCCTGCGCGCCCAGGCGATCAGGGCCAGGACCGGCCCCTGGAGCAGGAACAGCCAGGCCACGTAGCCGCCGACCGTCCCCGCGTGCCGCACGCCGCCGCCGTCCAGCACCGTGTACGCGGCGATCATCACCCCGGTACCGGCGGCCGCCCCGAGCGCGGGCAGGTGCGCCCGCCCCGGTATCCCCCGGGCGAAGGCCAGTCCGATCAGACCGCAGGAGATGACGGCGACGCCGAGCAGTTCCCCGCCGCCGAGCTCGTCGCCCAGCACCGTGACGGACAGGACCGCCACCAGCAGCGGAGCCGAGCCCCGGGCGATCGGGTACATCTGCCCGAAGTCCCCCAGCTGGTAGGCCCGGAGGAGCAGCAGCTGGGAGGTCACCTGCATCACCACCGAGGCGATCAGGTACGGCCAGGCCGCGGCGGCCGGCAGCGGGTTGAGCAGCACCAGCACCGCCGCGCACCCGGTGTACACGAGGTTGATCAGGGCGAAGCCGACCAGTTTGTCCTGGAGCCGGTGGGCCAGGCCGTTCCAGACCGCGTGCAGCACGGCGGCGGCGAGGACCACCACCGGGACGGCCGCAGGACCGGACACGGGGCCGGCCGCGGCAGTGGCCGCGGCGACGGCCACTGCTCCGGCGGTGACAGCAGGCATGGCGGAACTCCCCCTCTGAACTCTCTGAACTCTCGGACCGCTCTGAATCCTCGGACCTGGAACAGAATTCCACGCTACAGTAGATCCATGGAAGAGCGTTCCGAATATTTCCCCCCGCCGGAGACCCGGCTGGAATCCCGGCTGGCCGCGCACATCCGCGCGCGGCTCGGCGAGTTGCGGGGCACCGAGGCCCGGGTCGCCCGGGTGGTCCTCGCCCGGGGCGCCGACCTGGTCGACCTCAGCGTCAGCGACGTCGCGGAGCTCGCCGGCACCGCGCCGTCCTCCGTGGTCCGGGCCTGCCAGCGGCTCGGCTTCCGCGGCTACCAGGAGCTGAAGATCGCCGCCGTCCGACAGGCGCCCGCGCCGGCGCCCGACCCGGCGGACCCCCGGGACCCGGCGGCGCGGGCCCTCGCCGACACCGTCCGCGCCGCCCGCGAGGCGCTCGACGGGATGGCCGCCACCCTCGGCGCCGACGACCTCCGGGCGGCGGCCGAGGCCCTCGACTCCGCCGACCACGTCCTGGTCGTCGGCGCGGGCCTCTCCGGCGCGGTCGTCCTCGACGCCGCCTACCGCCTGCGCGCCCTGGGCATCCTCGCCGACTCACCCGCCGACCCGATCACCGCCCAGTTCGCGGCCGCCCAACTCCCCTCCACCGCAGCCTGCCTGGCCGTCAGTCACACCGGTGCCACGCGCACCGTCGTCGACGCCGCCCGCCACGCCCGCGCCAACGGCGCCGCCGTCGTCGCCCTCACGAGCTACGCCCGCTCGCCGCTCAGCGAGACGGCGACGCACACGCTGGTCGCCGGCGGACAGGACCTCGTCTTCGGCCTGGAGACCACCGCCAGCCGCATCGCCCACCTCACCGTCGTCGACGCGCTGACCTCGACACTGCTCTCCCTGCGCGGTGAGACGGCCGAGCGGGCCCTGCGCCTGTCGGCGGACGTGACGGCGGACCACGCGTACTGAAGGGGGCGGCCGGGCTCGGACGGGACCCCTGCCCTGCTCTCAAGGGGTGAAATGGCAACGTCGCCGGTCAGGCGCGGTGTGTAGGCTCGCGGACATGGCGAGGGTGACGCGGGACGACGTGGCGAGGGTGGCGGGGACGTCTACCGCGGTCGTGAGTTATGTGATCAACGACGGACCGCGCCCGGTGGCTGCTGCCACCCGGGCCCGAGTCCTGGCAGCGGTCGAGGAGTTGGGGTACCGGCCGAACCGGGTCGCGCAGGCGATGGCGCGGCGGCGCACCGACCTGATCGGGATGGTCGTGCCGGACGCCCGGCAGCCGTTCTTCGCCGAACTGGCGCACACGGTGGAGCGGGCGGCGGCCGAACGCGGGCGGCTGCTGCTCATCGGCAACTCCGACTACGCCGACGAACGCGAGGCCCACTACATCCGCGCCTTCCTCGGGATGCAGGTGGACGGGCTGATCCTGGTCACCCAGGACCCGTCGGCCCCCGGGGTGGTCGGCATCGACTCCACCGAGGGAACGCCGGTGGTACTGCTGCACCACCGGGCGGAGACCGAGCACGGGCTCGCCGTGGTGGCCGACGACGAGGGCGGCGCCCGGGAGGTCGTGCGCCACCTGCTCGGCCACGGGCACGCCGAAGTCCACTGCTTCGGCGGCACCTTCTCGCTCAGCCCGAGCGACCCGGTGACCGTGCGGACCGCAGGCTGGGCCGTCGCCCTCACCGAGGCGGGGATCTCCACCGAGGGGCGGCTGACGCAGGCGCCCTTCGACCGCGTGCGGGCGCACCGTGAGGCGCTCACGCTGCTGGCGCGCGCCGACCGTCCGTCCGCGGTCTTCTGCGCGACCGACGACCAGGCGATCGGCCTGCTGCGGGCCGCCGACGACCTGGGCATCCGGGTGCCGGAGGACCTCGCGGTGGCGGGCTTCGACGACATCGCCGAGGCGGTGATCGCCGGTCCGTCGCTGACCAGCGTGGCCACCGCTCAGGAGGAGATGGCACGCGCCGCCGTCGGCCTGGTGCTCGGGGACCGCCCGGGCGGGGAGGGTGACGCGCGGCCGGACGGCGAACCCGCGTCGAACGGGGCCCGGATGTTCCCGGCCCGGATGGTCGTCCGCCGCTCCTGCGGTTGCGATCCGAAGCGCCCGGAGCAGGACACCGGGCGGAGCGAGGAGCCGGGCCGAGCCGTCCTGCGCTGAGCCCCACCGCACCGGGCCGACGCCGCACGGGAACAGCGAGCGGCGGGCGACCGGCGCGCAGCGGGTGGCGGGCGGCTGGCGGCGGTGGGCGCTACCCCTCCGCGCCCGGCGGCGGGCCGAGCATGACGTCCAGGTTCTCGTGGCCGTCGGGGGCGACGAGCCGGTCCAGGTTGAGGGCGGAGATGCCCGCCCAGAACGCGCCGCGCTCGAACATCGCCTTCTCGTACCCGGCGATCGCGGCGTCGAGCGCTCCCGCCTCCCACCGCTCGTCGGCGAGGACGGGGGCCACGGCGAGAGCGAGCTCGGCCGCGTCCCACATCGCGAGGTTGACGCCCTTGCCCGCGAACGGCGACATCAGGTGCGCCGCGTCGCCGACCAGGGTGACCCCCGGGGCGCGCCGCCAGGTCAGGCCGACCGGGAGCATGTCCA
The DNA here is from genome assembly GCF_042722765.1 of Kitasatospora sp. NPDC058406. Lineage (NCBI taxonomy): Bacteria > Bacillati > Actinomycetota > Actinomycetes > Kitasatosporales > Streptomycetaceae > Kitasatospora > Kitasatospora sp. NPDC058406. Next base: position 1,119 of record NZ_JBHXKE010000060.1, on the reverse strand, counting down.
GCCGCTGGGCGCGCAGGCTGTCGTCACAGGCGGCCAGCGCCGACCGGAACTCCGGCGCCCAGTCCGCGAAGTGACGCGCGACGGCGGCGCGGGTGCGGACCGGGTCCTGCTCGGAGAGGCCGGCGGACTCCAGCCAGCTCTCGGCGCTGCGGTAGAAGGCGTAGATCCGGATCCGGCCGTCGCTGTTGCGTTGCAGGGCGAGGCCCTTGTTGTCCTGGAAGGCGTACAGGCTGCCGTTGCCGACGAAGGCGGCGGCCCCGGGAGCGGTGCGGTCCGCGTCCGGGATGCCGAGTTCGACGAGGCTGACACCGGTGTAGCGCGGCTCGGTGCCGGTGAGCAGGGGGCGGACGCGCGAGCGGGCGCCCTCGGCGCCGACGAGCAGGTCGCAGGTCTCGACCGTGCCGTTGTCGAAGTGGAGCCGGTGCCGGCCGTCGCCGAGCGGTTCGGCGCGGTCGAGGCGGTGCCCCCACCGGACGGTGGCCGGGGGGAGGGAGTCGAGGAGGAGGGCGCGCAGGTCGCCGCGGTCGATCTCGGGAGCGCCGTCCTCGTCGGGCGAGTTCGCGTTGCCGGGGGCGCCCGGGCGCGCTCCTCGGCCCTCTCCCGCTTCCGTTCCTGCGCCCTCGCCGGCGGGTCGGCCGGTGTCGAAGGCGCTGTGGACGGTGCCGTGCTTGTCGAGCAGGCGGAAGTCCTCGCCCTCGGGCCGGGCCTTGGCCCAGAACTCGGCGTCCAGCCCGGCCTCCCGGACGGCGCGCCGACCGGTGTCGCCGTGCAGGTCGAGAGTGCCTCCCTGGACGCGGGCGTCGCGGGAGGGCTCGCGCTCGTACACGGTGGCGGCGACGCCGTGGACGTGGAGGACGCGGGCGAGGGTGAGTCCGGCGGGGCCGCCGCCGATGACGGCGACGTGCGGCGTGGTCGTGATTCCGGTCATTGGTGCGCACTTCTCCTTGAGAGGGGGAGATGGCGAAGGCCCGAACGCCGTCCCAGTCTGGTCGGCCGGGCGCTCGGGTTGAAGACCGGAATCGGACGGTAGGGGCCGGCACCGTGAACGGAGGGGACGGCCCGGGCCCGGACGGGGATCCGGCGGGGAACGTGCGTGTGCCCGCACCGGTGTCCGGTGCG